>CBDUKY010000073.1:0-10306 GCA_965367925.1 uncultured Pseudomonadales bacterium
ATCGCTAGCACATCGCCAGCAAGCGGATACTTCTGGAACCTGGTAGTAATCAGGCCAAACAAAATCGGCTACTTTTCTTTTTTCGACTTGGGTAGGGAGAGTTGCAGCAGTCGGACACGGCGGCTGTCAGAATTTAGAACCTTAAACTTATAGCCCTTAATATCGATGCGCTCTTCTCGCTTTGGTAGATGGCCGAAGTGATCAATCACAACCCCACCAATGGTATCAAAGTCATCCTCGGGGAATTTGCTACCGAAGAATGCATTGAACTCGTCAACCGGCGTGTGGGCTTTGACAGTGTAGTGGCCATCAGAATGCTTATTGATGAAGTCTTCTTCATCGAAGTCATACTCGTCTTCTATATCACCAACAATCTGCTCTAGCACATCCTCGATTGTCACCATGCCAGTGACGCCACCGTATTCATCATAGACGATCGCCAGGTGATTGCGGGTCGCGCGAAATTCCTGAAGCAATACATTGAGGCGTTTACTCTCAGGGATTGCGGTACTTGGCCGCAGCAGATCACGCATATTAAATTTGGTTTTCTGGTCTTGCAGCGCAAGAGGTAGCAGGTCTTTCGCCAACAAAATACCAACGACTTCATCAGGATTATCAGCAAGCACGGGGAATCGGGAGTGACCGGATTCGATCACCACAGGCAGTAATTCTTCCGTGGTCATATCAAGCTTTACGAACACCATTTGCGAGCGCGGGATCATAATTTCCCTCGCTTGCATATCGGAAACCGTTAACGCACCTTCAATAATACTCAAGGCTTCAGCATCCAGCAGTTCTCTCTGCTCAGATGCACGCAGTAGTTCTATCAACTCATTACGTGAACTTGGCTCGCCTGTTAGTGCAAGCGACAAGCGTTCCAACCAACCCTTGTCGTTACTCGAATCGTCCTCTGCCATTTCCTTTACCTTGGTACTCCGCTGTTGTCTGATGTTAAGCCCTCTGCGTTGACGGCATCAGTCCGAGCTTCACTTACGTAGGGATTGGAAACGCCTATTGTACGCAATATTCCAATTTCGATCTGCTCCATCTCTTCCGCCTCGTCATCTTCCAGGTGATCAAACCCTAGCAAATGCAAGACCCCATGAACGACCATATGTGCAAAGTGTGACTTAAGGGGTTTACCCTGGACCTTTGCCTCCTCGGCAACGATGTCCTGGCAAATCGCGATATCTCCAAGCAGTAACAGGTCATCTTCAAGACCTGCATCCATCGGAAATGAAAGCACATTAGTCGGCACGGGCTTATGCCGATATTTGTCATTGAGCGACTGGATTTCCTCGATACTGACAATGCGAATCGCAAGCTCACAGCGTGGTGCAGACTGTTGAGCAAGGGTCTCACTGACCCATTGGCTAACCTCAGCTTCATCCGGCATTGCCGCAAGGGGATCGACTCCCCATTGAACCTCAATCTCATGGTTAAGATTATTCGTCAGCTTCATGCTTCTCATAAGCTTCAACTATTCTCTGCACCAGGGGATGACGAACCACGTCTCGAGGAGAAAAGGTTGTAAAAGATATGCCTTTCACACCACGCAGGACATTGACCACATGACGCAATCCAGATTGTGTTCGATGAGGTAGATCTACCTGGGTAACATCACCGGTCACAACCACTGTCGAACCAAATCCTACACGGGTCAGGAACATCTTCATCTGTTCCACCGTCGTGTTTTGACTTTCATCTAAAATAATAAAGGAGTCATTCAGGGTTCGGCCGCGCATGTAAGCCAGCGGGGCTACCTCAATCACATTCCGCTCAATTAGTTTCTCAACCCGTTCAAAACCTAACATTTCATATAAGGCATCGTACAAGGGTCGTAAGTAGGGATCGATTTTCTGGCTCAGGTCACCCGGTAAAAAGCCGAGCTTTTCCCCGGCTTCCACTGCCGGTCGAACCAACAGAATTCGCCGCACCTTCTCATGTTCTAATGCTTCCACAGCACTGGCGACTGCAAGATAGGTTTTACCGGTGCCAGCCGGCCCTATGCCAAAATTAATATCGTGCTGCCGGATGGCCTCGACATAGCCCACTTGATTCGCACCGCGAGGCTTAATACTTTTCTTTCGAATCTGGATGATGCCATCACCAACATCTTTATTGGCGATCGCTTCGACGCCAGACTCCTGCAGGAACAGATGTACAACATCTGGCGTTAAATTTGTCCCGCTGGTGACTTCTCGATACAGATGACTAAGCAGTTCCCCTGCCGCATTTACCACGGACGACTCACCAAATAATTCAAAGTCATTGCCGCGATTTTTAATCTTGATGCCAAGCCGGGATTCAATTTGACGCAGGTGTGCATCGAAAGGCCCGCAGAGTGCGGCCAGTTGATGGCTATCATTAGGCTCTAGCTTGAGCGAATGGGCTTGTGTTTCGAGGTTCAATTTAACGGATTTGCAGTTGGGTTTAGCAGGATATACCTAGCCCCGGCGAGTGAACAGCCAAGAAACCTAAATTTTTGATATGGATCATCCAATCACCTGCAACAGTTTTCCCCGTAATGAGTTAGGTAACGCTTCCGCGATTTCTACTTTAGCGAACTTTCCAATCATTTGCTGATCAAGACTTGAGAAGTTCACAACACGATTATTTTCTGTTCGACCTTGCAATTGACCAGGGTCTTTCCTTGAAACGCCGGTCACAAGGATGGTCTCAACATTGCCTACCATATCACGACTTATTCGCATGGCATTGTTGTTGATTACCGATTGCAGGGTCTGCAAGCGTTCCTTCTTTACGCTCATCGGCGTCTCATCTGGTAGATCCGCTGCCGGGGTACCAGGCCGTGCGCTATAAATAAAACTGAAAGAATGGTCGAAACCAATTTCCTCAATCAACCCCATGGTTGCAGCAAAATCGGCGTCAGTTTCACCTGGAAAGCCGATAATAAAGTCCGATGACATACTAATGTCTGGCCTTAGCTTTCTCAGCCGTCGAATCTTCGACTTATATTCCAAAATCGTATGACCACGTTTCATTTTAGCCAAAATACGATCTGAGCCACTTTGAACTGGCAGATGTAAATGACTGACTAACTCAGGCACCTCGCCGTAGATATCAATGAGGCTATCGGAGAACTCCATGGGATGTGAAGTTGTGTAGCGAATTCGATCAATACCTTCGATTTCTGCAACAATACTGATTAAAAACGCTAGATCTACTGTCTCACCATCACTGGTGTTGCCCCGGTAGGCATTTACATTCTGGCCAAGCAGATTCACTTCTCGTACGCCTTTTTCAGCAAGGCCGAGGATCTCCCGCAGCACATCCTCCAGTGGGCGACTTACTTCTTCTCCACGTGTATAGGGGACAACGCAGAATGAACAGTATTTGCTACACCCTTCCATAATCGAGACAAATGCTGTCGGACCATCAACACTTGGCTCCGGCAGCCGATCAAACTTCTCAATTTCAGGGAAACTAATGTCGACCACAGCCGAGCTTGCCTGATCCGAATTGCTAATCAGCTCTGGCAGTCGGTGCAGGGTTTGCGGGCCAAAGATTACATCGACATAGGGTGCCCTGCGGCTTATGGCGTCACCTTCCTGGCTTGCCACGCAACCACCGACACCAATCTTTAGATTCGGATTTTTCTTCTTCAGATTACGCCACCGACCAAGTTGATGAAAAACCTTCTCCTGGGCTTTTTCCCGGATAGAACAGGTATTGAGCAACAACAGGTCTGCATCTTCTTCCACGTCCGTCTGTTCATAGCCTTCGCCCTCTTTCAAGAGGTCGAGCATGCGCGACGAATCATATTCATTCATCTGGCAGCCATGAGTTTTGATAAAGACTTTTCGCACGATAACAGGCAGTCTCTGAGTGATAAGGGGCGGCCATTATAGTCAGTGGATTTGACTAAAGGTAGAGAAAACCCTTGAAATAGCTCACTTCTATGACCATATAGGCTTACAATTCGAATCACCGGATCATATCCGGTTGTTTGCTAACTACATTGAGCTGGAACAAATGTCTGAAACGCCGCTTTTTAAAGTGATATTCGTCAATCAGGGCCAAATATTTGAGGTCTATGCACGCCAGATCTATCAAAGCGATCTCTATGGCTTTATAGAGATGGAAGAACTCATTTTTGGAGAACGTTCACAGATGCTGGTCGATCCCTCCGAGGAGAAACTCAAGTCTGAATTCGAGGGTGTGAGTCGCTCTTACATCCCTATGCATGCAATCGTCCGGATCGACGAGGTTTCGAAAGAAGGTGTTGGAAAAATTAGCGAAGCCAAGTCGACCAACAATGTCTCCCTGTTTCCGAGCCCTGCATTCACGCCTAAAAAGCCCGAGTAATCATCCATGCAGCGCTTGCACCCAGGTGTCCATGACGGCACCAGGATTGCGTATCAAATGCAGTCCAGTGGCGAAACGGTCACCTATGCAGCACTGCATGAGAGCGCCAACCAGGGGGCTCACCTGTTCAGAGACCTTGGTCTGACACCCGGAAGCGGTATTGCCATACTGCTGCCTAACCACGTTGAATTTCTTAAGATCACATGGGCCGCACAGCGTTCAGGACTCTACTACACGCCAATTAGCATCCTATTCCAGGCTGCTGAAATCGAATATATCCTGCAAAACTCCGATGCCAGTCTGCTCATCACTGAAACGAGCCAACTGGATAAGTTTGACCCCGACCATGTCCCTGGACTGAAGATCTTTTTAGTCGATGGTCCAGACCAGAAGTATCCCTCCTGGCAAGAAACACGGGCGAACTATCCAATCACGCCCATCGATGATGAATGCGAAGGTGCAGAGATGATTTACTCCTCTGGCACCACCGGGCAACCCAAAGGGGTTCAATTTCCACTCAGCTTTGCCCCCCTTGGTACTGTCTCGGCGCTTTATGAAACCCGGGTAAAGCTGCATCAAGTAGATCAATCGACACGCTATCTTTCTACTGCACCCATGTACCACTCTGCCCCCTTGCGTTACAACATGATGGTCACGAGACAAGGTGGCTGCGCCTATATCCTTGAAAAATTTGACCCTGAAACCGCGCTCAGCATGATTGAACAGTACAAAATCACCCATAGCCAGTGGGTCCCTACCATGTTTGTGCGGCTGCTAAAGCTGCCTACAGCTGTTCGCTCTGCTTACGATCTATCAAGCCTAAAGTTTGCGATTCATGCGGCTGCGCCCTGCCCAATCGATATCAAACAACAAATGATCGATTGGTTCGGCCCTATACTCTACGAATACTATTCCGGTACCGAGGCCAATGGCTCAACAGCCATTACCTCAGAGGAATGGCTTGCCCATCCAGGCAGCGTTGGTCGCGCCATCCATGGTGAAATCCACATTCTCGATGATGATGGCAAACCCTTACCTGTTGGCGAGATTGGCACCGTGTACTTCGCCAGGGGGTCAAGTTTTAGCTACTACAAGGACCCAGAAAAGACCGCCCTTGCCCACAATGAACAAGGCTGGTCGACCCTCGGCGATATTGGCTACCTGGATGAAGAAGGTTTTCTTTACCTTAAAGATAGAAAGTCCTTCATGATCATTTCTGGCGGCGTCAACATCTACCCCCAAGAAACGGAAAATGTGTTGATCAATCATCCTCTGGTCGCAGACGTTGCAGTATTCGGTGTACCAAACGCGGAATTTGGGGAAGAAGTTAAAGCGGTTGTCGAACTTCTGGCGCCAACACAGGGAAACGAGCAACTTGCAGAGACA
Source organism: uncultured Pseudomonadales bacterium (assembly GCA_965367925.1). GTDB lineage: Bacteria > Pseudomonadota > Gammaproteobacteria > Pseudomonadales > Azotimanducaceae > JAHRVQ01. The sequence goes on from CBDUKY010000073.1 coordinate 5,716, forward strand.
CTCATCGACTTTTGTCGTGCTTCAATTTCTCATGTCAAATGCCCGAAGAGCATTGATTTTGTTACCAGCCTGCCACGACACCCGACTGGCAAGCTCTATAAACGCAAGCTACGGGATCAATACTGGCAAACCGCTACAACAAACTAGTTTTGATCCCATCCCCAGGGGATATTGCAGCACTCATCTATTACGGGAAACACAGCAAACAGCTGACCTGGCGCATAGCAATTTGAATTCCAAACATGGTAGTTTTACATCCCAATATTTAATGTAAGTCGTTCTACTATTTGGAACGGTTATAAACACCAAGAGGAAGAGTCCATGAAAGCAGCCGTATTGCGCGAAGCCAACAAACCACTGGAAATAGAAGAAGTCCAGATATCCAAACCAGGACCACGAGAAGTATTGATACGTCCTGTTGCCGCAGGTGTTTGTCATAGTGACCTGCATTTTATGGATGGCTCTTATCCTTATATGCTACCCACGATTCTTGGCCATGAAAGTGCCGGTATTGTTGAAGAGGTAGGTTCAGATGTGACCTACGTAAAAAAAGGTGATCGCGTCATTACCTGTCTTTCTGCTTTTTGTGGCCACTGTGAAAAATGCATCACAGGCCATTTGTCTCTTTGTAGCTCACCAGAAGTTTCTCGTAAGGAAGCCGAAGAATCACGCATTCACAAGGGTGGCGAACCAATTCATCAGTTTCTAAACCTGTCTTCATTCGCTGAACTCATGCTTATCCATGAACATGCCCTGGTTAAAATTCGTGAAGATATGCCAATGGACAGAGCGGCACTAATTGGTTGTTCAACGACAACTGGCGTCGGCGCTGTGTTCCATACCGCAAATGTTGAACCGGGTTCTATTGTTGCTGTTATTGGTTGTGGCGGCGTTGGTCTTGCGGCAATTAACGGTGCAGCGATTGCTGGTGCATCACAAATTATTGCTATTGATATGGTTGATTCAAAACTCGAACTCGCCAAGGCAGTCGGTGCCACGCATACCATCAACGCTAGCTCCGGCAACGCGGTCGGCGAAGTACTTGAACTGACTAAAGGCGGATGCCACTACACCTTTGAAGCAATCGGTCTTAAAGCGACAGCAGAGCAAGCATTCCAGATGCTTCAATCTGGTGGTGTTGCAACCATCATCGGCATGATTCCTGTTGGCACAATGGTTGAACTGCACGGTGTGGATTTTCTCTCTGAGAAAAAAATCCAGGGTTCGAACATGGGCTCAAACCGGTTCCGCGTCGATATGCCACGATTTGTTGACTTCTACCTAGACGGCAAGCTGCATCTTGACCAGATGATTTCTAAGCATATCAAGCTTGAGAATGTTAACGAGGCGCTTGATGCATTGAAGTCCGGCCAAGAAGCTCGACACATCATTATGTTTGACTAGACTCTCCTTTGTGCCCGGTTCATCCGGGCACATTTGATTTTTTGCTGTAGGTGACACCATGAAAGTAACACCAGAAGACGTCGGTCTTTCCGGCGCACGACTTTATAAAATCGACCACCTCACACAGCGATATATCGATGAAGGTAAGATCGCTGGCTCCATTTCGATGGTCGCCAGACGAGGCGAAATTGCACATCTTCAATGTCAGGGAAAGATGGATATTGAAGCTGATAAAGACATGGCCGAAGACACAATCTTTCGCATCTACTCCATGTCAAAACCTATCACTAGCACAGCATTAATGATGCTGTATGAGGATGGTTACTTCCAACTAGACGATCCTGTTTCCAAATTCATCCCAGGCTTTAAAGATCTAAAAGTTTATACACCGTCAGGTTTAGTCGACACAGAGCGGCAAATGACCATTCGAGACCTGCTTACACACACTTCTGGCCTCACCTACGGGTTCATGCGATCAACACCGGTTGATGAAATGTATCGCGACCAGGGTGTTGAAGAATCTGACAGTCTTGATGAGATGATCGAAAAGTTGTGCGACATTCCTTTGTTGTTTTCACCTGGCACCAGATGGAGTTACAGTGTCGCAACGGATGTTTGCGGCTATCTGGTTCAGAAGATCTCAGACACACCCTTCGATGAATTCTTACAGGAACAAATCTTCGATCCACTTGAAATGGAAGATACTGGCTTTAGAGTGCCAGAAGAAAAAGTTCATCGTTTTGCAGCGAACTATCAACATACCGAAGATGACGGCATGTTATTGGTGGATTCACCAGAACAAAGCCCCTACCTAAAACATAGAGGCCTACACTCAGGCGGCGGCGGACTGGTTTCGACTGTAAGAGACTATTACAAGTTCGCACAGATGCTGCTCAATCAGGGGGTCTATGAAGGCACGCGGATTCTTGGTGTAAAGACTGTTGAACTCATGACCAGCAATCATTTGCCCGACAATGGTGATCTCACCAGCATGGGTCAATCCGTCTTTAGCGAGACACCTTTTGACGGTATTGGTTTTGGGCTCGGCTTTTCGGTAATGCTCGACCCTACCAGGGCACAAATTCTTGGCACCCCCGGCGAGTTTGCCTGGGGTGGCGCGGCAAGCACCTATTTTTGGGTTGATCCTGATGAGGATATGATTGCCATCTTCCTCACCCAACTACTGCCATCTTCGGCCTATCCTATACGCCGGGAATTGCGGATCGCTGCATACCAGTCGATTATTGATTAGCACCAGAGCGAGAATCACATGGCCAGAGTCGAAGTAGAATCAGAAGTGACAGGGAATGTGTGGAAGATAGAACTTCCCGTGGGAACAAAGGTAGAGGAGGAAGATGTCATTATGATTTTGGAATCCATGAAGATGGAAATTCCGATTGAAGCACCTTGCGCCGGCACCCTTATTGAATTGTTAGTCAAAGAAGAAGATGCTGTTGACGAAGATCAGATTGTTGCAATTATAGAAAGTTAAATCACCGTGCCGTCTTGAAAGCGAGGTCAGAATATCAGACAGGCATTCAAGACAGCACTGGCGATACATTTCACCTTATGCAATAAAAGTAATAACTCAAGACGTCTCCTTTTCCTCCGGTATTGCCAACATATCAGCCAGGGAGCGAGTTAGATCCTCAAAGGTAACAACCGAGACTTTAAAAGCCCATTCATCCAAACCCTGATCTACAAACCTGATCCAGTGATCTTCATCCACAGTCGATACTTCAATTTTCACCAGCTGGTTATCGGAAAGTCCAAACTGTGCACTGTGGGTGCGATCAAACGCAATCGATTGAATAGGTGCCACATCTTCAATATGCATATTGACGAGCCCATCGAGGAGCGTACCCACGATTCCCACATACCTAAGCTCGGAATCCTCAGGCTTATCAACTAGCTCAAATTGACCATCATCACCCCGCCGCGCAACAAGCTGCTCTTCATCCTGGGTTAAAATAACCTCGTGAATATCTTTCCTTTCAACTTCAATGGGATGCTTATCAATCCAATCAAGTGCAGACGCCGTTACCGTGGTTTGAAAGTTAGAGAGCCAGACATGATTGTCTTGCCCTGGTTCTGATTCAGGGAATAACACATAACGACCCTCTCGATTTCTGGCAGCGTCACCGATCTCAAGCTCGAAAGATTCATTGCTAGTCACCTTCACTCGCAATCCTTCACCGCCCAGACCCAATCGGCTATAGTTTTCAGGCTTTGCAGTTTTTTGCTCTCTTTTTTCTGCAGCCGCTAATGCACGCAAAAAGATACCGAGTTGCTTTTCATCTGCCTTAAACCCAAATCGCTGCACCACCGTCCAACCATCGGCCTGACGACGTAGCGTTGTCGTTTCCTCTCCGGCAGAGAAGTTCACTTCATCTACTTCTTCTAAAGCCTCGTAGAGTCCAGGTAAAAGCTTTTCCCCAACATGCTGCTGTTTAATTGCAACATTAGCATCGTTTACGGCGATTCCAATCGCTAACACAGCCAGAAAGGCAAAGCTAAAATAGAAGGCATTCCGGCTCATAGTGCACCTCCTGATACATCTCCTGCACGGCGTAGTCGAAGCTTATTCAAGGTCACAAGCATAAGCGTTAGAAAAATAGGGATGAATGCAATATTGAGAAATTTCAACCGACTTCCAAGCCCTTCAATGTCTTTATCCAATTGATGCCGGACATCTCGGAGCTGTTTCCGGATACGAAGCTTGTCTTCCTGAAACCTATCCAACGCAGACTGCTGTTCTGATGATAAACGCAATAAGCCTTGTTCATCCTGATTCGTTTGTAGTGCAGCGAGTTCATTTTCCGTCTCTAGCAGTTGACGCTGAAGCTCTTCAGCACTTTCAAGATAACGGGCCTCTGCTTCACGTCTGAGGTTTTGCACCACATCAAATGGCCGTCCGTATTGTCCTCTGCTGCGGATGCTAATTAACGCAGGACTACCCACTAGATTGTCAGCAAGATTGATAATGAAGTCGCCATTTGCAGCCCAGGGACTAGCAATTCGTTGCCCAAAGAACTCCTGTATTTGGACCCACATATGATCCGCAAGAAGATCAGTATCTGCGATCACCACCACGTTCAAATCATCAGTGTTCTCAATTGCGCCTTCTTGCTCTGCATCGGGAAACGCGCTTTTAGCAGAACCCGTCAAGCGCACTGCAACCGGGTAT
>CBDUKY010000074.1:0-10295 GCA_965367925.1 uncultured Pseudomonadales bacterium
CTCATCAGTGCCATCACCATCGACTTCATAGTCCACAACAACAAAGACTGGATTGAACGCGGAGTCCTGACTAAAGATTGGTTCTTTAAAAAAGATAGTCCCAGCATCATAGTCAATGTTGTAGTCAAGGTGACGTCGCATTTCCCTGGTTTCTAGAATTTCTTCAGAGTGAAATCTGTCTCTGGTTTCTATGGATATACGTTCACTATTGATCACGATGCCATCGGTGGACAATCGGTAGAGCCCAGAAGTACCATCTCCGCGAATTTCATCCTTTACAAAACCCTGATCCGTTTCACTGGCAAATAGCACCACTTCGAACTTGTCATTTTCATACTCGGTTTTGAAGCCACTAAAGCTTCTCGAATAGTTTGTCAGTTCACCGCCTTGCAGCCCGGTGCTAAAGTCTCCAAACAGCGCGTAAAATTGCTCACGTTCCAACTTCAAGAACAATTTTTCCTGACTTGATGCGTCATACTGTGTCTGTGACCTGTCACCATAAAGCGTGTAGTAAGAATTTGGATCTATAGTCTGCTGAAGGGAATCCTTCTTCTCTTTGTCTGTGTCGTAGGCAATGGTCAGAATATATTCTCCCTTGACCTGACCTTTGGCATAAAATGCAACACGACCGTCAGCGTCGATCTCATCTTCGATGCCGGCGTCTTCAAGGCTCTGCATATTGCCAGATACAGTGTTGTAGGCAATTGAACCCTCAGCCAGACCAACCATAATCCAGTCACGTTTTTCAGGTGCGACGAAGACCTCAATATCCCGTTCTAAATCATCATATTTAAGGGTTGCGCGGTAAACGCCACTCGTAGAAACAGGGTTAAACAGCAATACACCTTCTGCTGAGACATCCACATAGTTTGAATCGCTAATTTCGGTCAAATCTGAAAGACTTAACTTACGATCGTATCGACGTAGTTCACTGCTTTCGAGCAATAACCGGTGCGGGATATTCAAAGGCTCACCAGATCTGTCAGTTAGCCTCAGTTTTACTTTAACGGGCGAGGTACCATCTGCAACATTGCCCGTGGCATCTACCACCCGCACATCAAACAGTTCACCTACTCGAATAATGTTTATAGATTCCGTGAAGCGTGCATTACCAAAAGGCCCAAGCCCCTCAATCTTAAGTTCATGTACACCAGGCTCTCCGAAATTGACCCCGACGTAACTTATAATTGTTTTGCCAGTTTCATCATCAGATGCACTAAAACCTATGCGCTCATTGGAGATCACCTCACCATCCAATGTTAAGCGTGGTTTTAGGCGGCTATCGAGATCGAGTTTTACAGCCTGAACAGGGCGCCCCATTCGATCCCCGTCCTTCAGATTAATAAAGCCTTGCACGTTCGGATCACGGGCAACGACATCAATTGCAATATTATTCTCTACCAGATCCCAGCTACCCACCGCTGTTGCGCTAACAGATGCACTCAGCTTCTCAAAACCACCAACCAGCCTATTCAAGGGGAGCATATTCACGTCGGTTTTACCTTTCGGTGTACCAGGCGACTTAAAGCTCAAACGCACTCGGCTCTCCCCATTAAGCACATCAGCACTAACAACCTGTCGAGTTTGCTGCTCAGCAATAGGTTTCATCAAAAATTCTACCCGGCGATTCATCGCGCGACCTGCCGATGTTTGATTGGATGCCACCGGATATTTGTCTCCAGCACCTACTACGACAAGCTTCTCTACTGCCACCTTATCCTGTAGATACTCGGCTACTTTTCCAGCCCGCGCTTCAGATAACGCCTTGTTGTTGGCGAATTGGGTTCGATTAGCTGCTGCTATAGGCACATTGTCTGTATGACCGACGATGGTAATCTGTTGCCATTTATCCCGGCTCCAGGCTCGAACAAGAAAATCCAGCTCACGCTTATCTGCTTCGCTGAGTTCTGCGCTTCGCGTTTTAAATCGCGGTTGAAGCACAAACAGCTGATTATCCGCAGGTTGCATGGTTACTTCCCGTGACTTAATTTCGGTAGGTTCGATGAGGAATCTAAGCTCTTTTGAACCAACAAGCCCACCAAGATCATAGACAGCACCAACAATGGCTTTGCTGTGGGATGCCTGAATACCATTGACCACTTCAGAACCAGGAACAATTCGCCATCCCTTTGGTACATTGTAAATCGCATTAACCGCGTTCAAAGGTACAGGACCATTATTCCTAGCTTGCACTGATACCCAGACACCCTCTTCATCAACTTTTAGTGTTTGTGTAAGTGAGACCTCTGACGCAGGTGGCGCTTTTTCCTGAACCTTGAAATCAACCCGCCATAAGGTACCGCCCTGGACGTCGACAAATTGTGAATAGGGAGAGCCCGCAAATCGCGTATTGTCGTTACAAGGACTCGCCTCATAACGCTCTGGTAGAGAGTCCACATCAAGCTGAACAATATGCGTGCCCGGTTCAATACCTTCCATATGCCAGGAACCATTTTCGTCAGACACGACATAAGAACCATCTTCTAAAAACAATCGAACACCTGGCAAACTTACAGGTTCGCTACTTTTATCCGCTTCATCTCCACCGCATTGTTCAACTATCACCTTACCAACGAGAAATGCTTTTTCATTAAACAGATCATTAGTAACAACCACCCTGGCGCTGGCTACATTCGATGATGACACCAGTGCCCCGATTACCGTCGCTCTATTGATAGCTTCACCTGTCTCCGCACCAGCGGTTATCTCAGTAACATAGCTAACATCAAGACTGGTCGTGCCAACATCAGCAAGATCAATCAACAAGGTTCTGCCGTCAGCACTTATCGCTGGATCTGCAACCTTCACACCACCTACTCGTAGTGAGCCTGACTGATAGCGAAAGCCTTTGGGCAAGGAATCTTGTACTTGTAAGCTGTTAACAATACCTGCTGCATTATTCTGTACTGATAGTTTGTACTGGATAAAGTCACCAATCGCTGCTAGTTCGCGACTGGCCTGTTTGCTAATGAACATTTCACCCAGCGGTTCATCTACAGGAATATCAATATTAAGTGCTGGGCCAATTGGCACCTCAAATTCATCGCCCTGTGAACCATCAACAATTTCAAACGGCGCACCAGGTAGAGATTGAATGGTTTGCATATCTGCTGTTGACGGAAAGATCAAACCATCAGGAATATTGTCGAATTGAAGACGATAAAAACCTGGTTCAACAAAAGGAAACCTGTATTCGCCCTGGGGAAAGTTGTAAACCAGTCCCGCATCGTCAGTTACGCTGCTACCGGTGATAACCGGATTGGGGTAATTCGCAAATGATGGACCATCGCCAAAGACCTGAGCCGGTGCACCTGTGGCAGTATTAATCAAGGTAACCGTTATGCCATCGATTAATCTACCGTCTTTTGTGCTAAACACCTTGCCAAAGGGGTCTACCAGTACCAGAGAATCAGACACGTCAGTATCATCGAAGGCATCTGAATAGGTCGTTATGATGGGATTGTCTTTCACCACGCCCAACATACAGCTACCCGTGGTTTGTTCGTTCTCTGTCGATTGGACATAACCCACGAACACGCCTGTATCGACCCCGGTTTCAGTTAGCTCAAGGAATTCTCTATCACCACTGCCAGGCACGTCGATTTGAATGACAACCTTCTCACGAACAGCCGGATCAACATTCTGGTCACTATCGGTAACTCGAACAAAGATTGGTTGACCTGCCTTGAAGACCGTCGTGGGCAACAAATTAACTGTCCCAGGAACAGGGACTGATACATCTCGAAGTTCAGCTATCGCGCGACTCTGCCCCGACACACAGGATGTCGCGGCAACATCGAAAGGCGCACCTATGGCAGGGTTCGCAGAGTATTGCAGAAAGTCGACGACAGAATCGGTTAAAACAGCCGGTTCCACCGCTCGTTTCATTCGTCGAACAGGTATATCAATGCGAGGCAAGGCGCCCTGACTGACTCTGAATTCTAACCCCCGTGAAGCCTCGCTCAAGGCAAAACCTCCAGTGGATGTGATTGTTAACCCACGCTGGGAAGCGACATTGCTAAGGGATTGCAGCTCCTCATCGGGCAATTCAGAAAATGTCGTACCTCTGGTATTAAAAATCTCTAATCGATATCGACCTTCTGGAATTGCAGGAAATCGGTACTCGCCGTCATTCACAACATAGACTGCACCCGATGAATCAGTGATTGTTTCACCAGACTTAACTGACGCCGGATAACGTGAAAAGGTCGGCCCATCACCGCGAACTTCCGCAGGCAAATTTAGATCAAGATTCGTTAATGTCACAATCACACCATTAACGGGCTCGCCAGTTTCCTCATCAAAGACGATGCTCACTGGTGACACAGCAATACTAGAAGTGGCGACTTCAGTATTATTGCGATCGTCGATATAGCTCGCGACTATTTCGCTGCGAGAAGCCACGGTCAGAATACAATCATTTTCACCGCTCGCCTGACTTGTGGTAAACACATAACTAACGAATTCACCAGTGTCCGTACCGGTTTCGATAAGCGTAATAACCTCTGAATCTCCAGTCGCCTCGATGGTCAGGGTAACTTCAAGCGTGTCCTTGACGAGTCGATGAAGGTTCTGATCAGGGTCTGTCACAGCAACAATGATTGGATCGCCAATTGCGTAGGCATCTGCAACCGATAGGCTTCTATCACCGGCAATATCGTCAGGTAGAAGATCTATTCGAAGTGCTGAAGAAGAACTTCCAGGAATAAAGCCAGAAGCAGGTGAACAGGTCGCTTGAGGAATACTAACATTGCCGCCACTGGAATCTGGCGCCATAAATCTGATCGAGGCTTCTGTTGGTAATATACCAGCATCATCCGGGTCACTACTGACGATCAATTGCAGACTTACCGTGGCACCCGCCAGGTCCGTCGCAACAAGTGTTACCGGTATCTGGGTGTTTTCATCGAGACTAAAACCCTCTGCTAGTGCGAGGAAATATACACGATCTGCCCCTTCACCCTCGGTCAGAACAACAAAGCGTTCATCGTTAAGGACCTCAATACCGACAACATCGTTCTCATCTTCGTCAAAAACACTAATCTGGCCAACCCTTAATCCAACAGCCCCAGCAGGTACAAACTGCCCATCGATAGAGAAATCAAATGGCGCATCATTCGTATCTTCTACCTGGAGTAAGAAGGTCCTGGTTAGGGTTAAGCCATCAGCATCTGTGACAGTAATGGTAATGTTGATGGATAGTTCTTTTTCAAAGTTTATCGAGACATCATCTTTGAGTTTGATATTGCCATTGACAACTTCAAACCTCGGATCATCAATTAAGTAACTATGACCACCCACCTGATCTGGGTCAGACACATCAAGACGACCAAAAATTTGACCAGGCACATTTTCAGTAATAATGCCTGATTCACAATTTTCCCGAATGGTACATACAAGTGATAGCTCAACGGGGGGGATGGCAGTGTTTGAAGTGAGATAAGTGAAATCAACACTCGTCTGAACCCCATCAGGTGCGCCATCAAATATAAGGAATGCCTGATTGGTTAGCCGATCGCCATTAGCAGGTGCTGCAAACCCTGACTGAAACGGCAGCAACAAAAAAGCCACCACAAGAAAACTTGCGGCGGCTTTTATTGGCTTTTTGATGGCCGAGATCGCAGTCTCACGACTCAAGAGAGTAGTAAATACGCTTTTACCGAAACTCCGGAATCCATTGCTGCATAAGTTCGCCATCTAATTTTCATATCAACAATTAGTTCGACAGGGTTACCTGATAAACAATATAAGCTGTTTCACCTGCTGGAACTGTCGCAAAGCCTAGCCCTGCATTCACACTACTTAGTGGGAACTCATTGGGGTTAGCGTCATCAGTCACAGTAGCAAGTGCAGCAGTATTTGTTATCTCAAGCTGCGTGGTGCCATTTGCATAGGTTGTAAATGCTGGCAATACGTCAACAACTACAGGCGATGTAATCGCACCGGCGCCTGGTGCCGTCACGACTAGCAGATACTCGAGGGTATCGGTTGGTACAGCAGTTACATTCGCTAGATAGAAGGTCTCATCACCTGCAACGCCGTCACTGTCGTAATCAATGCTAGTACCTGATCCATTAGGGTTTGTGATATTTCTCACATACTTCTGGAAATCAACTTCAACCACTGTGATCACAACAGTGTTTGAGTAAACTGGGTTAGCACCAGAATCAGTTGTTACATTGACAGTGTATTCAACCGTACCTGTACCAGCATCTGGCGAACCAACCGTGACAAATTCCACATCAAAGGTTACAAACTCTGAAATTGCATCACCGACTACCAGAGCATCCTGCAAGTTAGTGGTCAGCGTAATAGTTGAAGTGCCGTTTGGATTATCAACTGTACTGGCAATCTGGTATTCCTTACCCTTAATAAAGACAAAGTCGTCTTCTTCGAGGCCGTTGATCGGTGTATTACCACCAGCACCACTGGTATCAGATGGTACGGTGATATTAGGTTGACCCGAAGTCGCTGCTGCAGCGGCTGCAGATGCACCAAGCTCAATGGCCGATGCAACGGTGCCAAAAGGATTAGCGATAGGTGGATCTGTGTAACCCGTCACACCAACAACACTTAACGCATCAAACGAGATGGTGTAGGTATCAGGACCATTCGCATTGGTCTGTATGTAATAAGTTTCGTCATAACTGGAACCCTGTGCTAGAGACACGTCAGCCGGCTCTACCTGGGTCGCTATAATTGAAACGGGTGCTTCTACCAACTGTACTGCAACAGAAACCGTTGCACTAATGGGTGTGCCGTTACCGTCAAAGTCCAGGGTTGCGGTGTTGGTCAGCAATGTATTCGAAGGCGTTACCGCATAGGCGCTAGCACCTGCAAACAATGCAGTTACCAGACCAAAGCCTAAAAGTACTTTCTTAAACATAATAATCTTCCTTAACTCTTAAGCTGTGGGTTAATCGACGTCTACTGAGTAGAAGCCAACAGAAACTTTCCCGAATTCAATCGTGCCACCGGTACCCGCGTCTGAACCACCTACACCCGCATATATGCTGATGGTAGTTGTTCCAGCGTTATAGCTTGCTTCATCACCGTCGGTCGCATCTGTCGGTGTTTGGATAGCGGCAACGTTAGTTGTGTCTATGGTGACAACACAATCCCAGAGATTGTTATTAGCGCTTGCGGGTGTTGATCCTGTTGTACAACCAAGGTCACCCTCTTCCATCACCCGGATATTGTTGTCCGCCGGGTAAGTTGTGAATACATTCAACGCATCACTAACAACAACGTCGTTTACCTGTGCGCCAAGGTTTTCCACCAATACGACATACTGCAAGGTGTCACCTGGCTGGGCAGTTACACCAGACTTGTAGTAGGTGGTAGAACCAGTGCCATCATCTACGGTCAAAATGCCGATAATCTGATTGCCATCGCCGTCATTACCAGGATCCGTTGTTGTACCAACTACGGTGGTATCAAGGTTTTGAACTAGCTTATGGATAATGATTCGCGCTGCGTAAACAGTGATCGTTGTGTCAACCGAAGCTGAAGCTACTGCTACCGCACCGTCATCCTGCGCAACTGTAGATAGATCCGCATCACCAACTGTGTTTGCACCTGATACTGTTGTGACAGTCAGGTTGAAAGTAATTGTCTTGGTTTCAAAAGCACCATCGGCAACAGTCAAAGCACCGTCGGTATCACAATCATCAAAGGTAATTGTTGAGTAACCGTCAGCCTCGTTTACATCTGTACGGATCGTGGCGTTAGTATCATCTACACCCGTCACAGTACAAGTTGCACCAATGCTGGCGAAGAATATCTTGTCGGTGCCACCGCCAGCAAAACCGTTGACTTCAAAGTCAACTGCATTGTCATTAGGTACCTTGATCGTACAAGAGCCCGTGCCGGCTGCTGTACATTCTCCCGCACCAGCACCTGCTGTGGCGAGAATCGTATAATCTTCTACAAGAATCGTTGCACCAAGAACACCGACATCCGTGGTCGTTGTAAAGGTTGAATCTTCAAGGTCATTGTCACCGTCGGTTTCTGTTGTGGTCAGATCATAGTCATCAGGACCGTTCGCGGTAGACGTGACATCATAGAGAATTTGGATCGCCTGGCCTTCAGCAAGTGACGTGACATCTGCTGGCACCGTGCTATTCAAGGTAAGCGTCGGTGTTGAGGACAGTAAGAGCACGGTGATTTCCGCAGTCGATGAGACTGGTGTCTGTGCGTCGCCACTTAAGTTCTTATAAGTCGCTGTCACGGTATTTTCTAGCTTGGCGTTAGCTGCAGTACCGGCTGCCATGGCTTGTCCTGCACCTACCAGGAAAAGCAGGGCAATACCGGCTCGCGACAAGCCTTTCCAGCTTATAGTTGGGATCATCTCAATGCCTCAAGATTCTATTATTTAAATTTTATTTCCTGGGTCGTATCTTTTGTTTTTAAGTTCTAGATACTTAACTCAAGTACTTATAAAGACTACTTTATACAAATTTTGTGCCAATCAAGGACTATTCCACTAATACAACAAAACTAACCTCACCTGTTGATCCAGGTGGTACCTCATCAATTAGCCAACGGATGTTGGTATATCGTTCGGGGTTAGCTTTTCGTGTATCCGTTCCACCGCCAAACACTGCAACTTCATAGGTCACTTCATCTGGTGCCCCGTAGCTCTTACCGCCATCAGCTGAGAAGACTATCTTGCTGCCTTCACCGGACGCTGAGTCTGATAGGTATACGGTTAAATCAGGGATTGGGTTTTCTATTCGGACTTCTGTCGCTGGCTCGTCGCCAACATTGAGGTAACGAACGGTGTAACGAAGCTTTTGACCTGGCTCTATGTCATCAGCGACGACCCATTGGGTCACTTGTTGACCATTTTCTTCCACGACAACTTCCTTCGTGACAGTCATATCCAGCTGGATATTCGGATCCGCAATAGCAAGTGCCGGACTGAGAACAGCCATTAGCAGTAATTCGAGAAACATAATTCTCTTTATCCTTCGTCTCGAGCTAGTCGCAGAAGTCATGGTCAACTCACATCTCATTCGTTCTTTGGGAGGTACATTTTACCTATTTGCTTAATCAGGTTTTATGCCCAGTCAGGTCCCGGGTTAGCTTACAGCTTGACCAGGAAACCATATCCGATCAGATATTAGCCAATCGAAAGGGCCGCCACAAGTAAAAATCCCAATAGAAATAGTATGTTATCGCACACTCTAAATAATTCTATTGAAGAAACCTCTCTAACTAGCGCATCTCATTTGGTTTCGATGAACGGATTATAGGGGGGATTGGACCAAAATCTGTAAGCAGGTTGTAAACAAGTGATAAGTAGCGACTCACGAGTAGTGGTGTAATACTACGAATGTGAAATCACTGATAAATGGCCTAGAGGTCATGTATAGCGCGGATTGAGCTGGTTGAAGAGGCTTCATCGTAGACAATAACGACAGCTCCCTTTTTGAGTTGGCTTTCAATCTGCGCCACCTTAACCTCAAGAGGTATTTCAGATGCACCATACTCAGTACCTTCGCGGGTCACAAAGTCCTCGATAACCCCGGTTAAGGCGTCTCGAGAGAGGTTTTCCCAGGGGATAATCAATGCGTTGGTTTCTGTTTAATGGTGAAGAATGAGCTATCATATAGCTCCTGTTGGCCGGATGTTAGTCTCCGCCAATCAGGGTTTCAATGACTACTTTATGAACAGCGTTGTTCGCAGATGACGCATTGGTACCAGGAGCCTCCAACTTAATGGTTTTGCAAGCGACAAATCTACTAATCATCGAAGACGAACCTATCACCCGCGCCCAGCTGGCTGCTCACTTTGAAAAGGAAGGGTTTAATGTTTTCGCCAGAGAAGATGCTGAGGACATAGAATCCATTATCCGTGACGAGCAGATTGAGCTTTGCTTGATAGACATCAACTTACCCGGTAAAGACGGACTCACATTAACCCGTGAATTACGTGCTAACTCTGACGTCGGCATTATTCTTGTCACTGGTAAGGACGAACAGGTTGATCGCATCGTTGGTCTTGAAAGTGGCGCAGACGACTATGTCACCAAGCCTTTTGACCCACGAGAGCTTCTCTCTAGAGTTAAAAATTTACTCTGGCGCGTAAAAGCCCAGGAGAAGCAAAAAGAAAAAGGCTTCAAACGTACTTTTGAAGGCTGGTCCCTGGATCTGAACAAACGCCAGTTGCTGACACCAGAAGGAAAGGTACAAACCCTGTCCGCCGGTGAATTCCACCTGCTACTAGCACTTATTGAGAGTTCAGGTGAAGTGCTGACCCGTGATCAGCTGATGAACAAAATCCGAAATCGC
>CBDUKY010000075.1:0-10264 GCA_965367925.1 uncultured Pseudomonadales bacterium
TCCAGTACCATAAATGAACTCACGTCAGTCTGTTCCTGACTGGCATCTGCACGGCCAGGTGTGAAAGGTACCGAAAGGTTATGCCCAGCATTTTTCGCAGCTTGCTCTACAGCAGCTGAACCGCCGAGAACAATCATATCCGCAAGAGATACCTTTCGCTGTTTCGATTTGTCGTTGAAGCTAGTTTGAATGCTCTCGAGTTTCAATAAGACTTTTTTCAGTTCAGTGGGATTGTTTGCTGCCCAGTCCTTTTGGGGTGCGAGGCGAATACGTGCACCATTTGCACCACCACGCATATCGGTACCACGAAAGGTTGAGGCAGAGGCCCATGCGGTTCTGATTAGTTCAGGGCCTGTGAGTCCGGCGTTTAAGATCTCCTTTTTCAGCTTTTTGATGTCTCTGGTGTTAACCAGTGGATGATCAATTGCGGGAATAGGATCTTGCCAGATTAGCGCCTCAGCAGGTATGTCAGTACCTACATATCTTGCGCTTGGTCCCATATCTCGATGGGTCAACTTGAACCAGGCTTTCGCAAAGGCCAATTCGAATTGTTCCGGATGTTCCTGAAAGCGTTTAGATATCTTGCGATAGATAGGATCAACTTTTAGTGATAGATCTGTGGTGAACATGATCGGTGCGTGCCGCTTTGATGGGTCATGGGCATCAGGAACGAGATTCGCAGCCTTGTCCTCGGCAGGTATCCACTGGGTTGCCCCGGCTGGACTTTTCGTTTGTACCCACTCATAGGCAAACAGGTTATCCAGGTATTGGGTTGTCCAGGCTGTAGGATTTACGGACCAGGCACCTTCGAGTCCACTAGTCATGGTGTCCTCTGCGTTACCTTTACCGCAATTATTTTTCCAACCAGTTCCCTGCTCTTCGATACCCGCAGCAGCAGGCGCAGGTCCCAGACAATCTGCAGGTTTCGCACCATGGGCTTTACCAAACGTGTGTCCACCGGCAATCAGAGCCACAGTCTCTTCATCGTTCATGGCCATTCGACCGAAGGTTTCACGGATGTCATAGGCCGCGGCCTGTGGATCGTGATTCGCATTGGGTCCTTCTGGGTTCACGTAAATCAAACCCATTTGTACAGCAGCAAGAGGTTTTTCTAATTTCCTTTCGCCATGGTAACGGTCCGCGTCGAGAAATTTTGATTCAGGTCCCCAGTAAACCAGATCCGGTTCCCAGTCATCTGTCCGGCCGCCGGCGAAACCGAAGGTTTTAAATCCCATAGATTCCATGGCAACGGTGCCGGTTAGTACCATCAGGTCGGCCCAGGAAATTGACTGGCCATATTTCTGCTTAATCGGCCAGAGCAATCGTCGCGCCTTATCCAGATTAGCGTTGTCAGGCCAGCTATTGAGTGGTTCAAATCGTTGCTGACCACCACCTGCGCCGCCTCGTCCGTCAGACACTCGATAGGTCCCGGCGCTGTGCCAGGCCATTCGAATAAAAAATGGACCATAGTGACCATAGTCCGCTGGCCACCAGTCTTGGGAGGTTGTCATGAGAGTCTCGAGTTCCTTTTTAAGGACATCAAGATCAATCGTGGCGAATGCCGCTGGGTAATTGAACTCATCGCCCATTGGATTCGATTCAGCGGCGTGTTGTCGCAAGGGGCTGAGGTCAAGTTGCTCCGGCCACCAGAATTGGTTTGATTTTGGTGTGCCCATGGCGAATGTCTGGTTGATCGGTAACGCCAACATCAGCGTTGCCACCAGAGAAGAAAATATTGGTACTTTTTTTATCGACATAAAAGTTATCTCCGTGTGAGTAGGGGGTGCTCATAGTCCCGTTCACAGTAGGGAGAGTAACTTGATAGTTAAAACGAATTAAATTCATTGATTCGATTTAAAAAATAGATTGTTCTAAGGGCCATACTAGCAAGGGGGTGTAGCGTTTTTGGTTAAATCAGGTGGCCCCTTTTAAAAAGCCTAAAAGCGCTATTAGCTAGCCTCTAGATTGACTAGCAGTTCAGTTGGCCCGCCCAGTCCGCTCATTTGCGAGTGATCTTTTTCCACAAGAGAGATGTGATTTAGGTGCTTAAGCAATGATGCGACCGCGATTTCACCCTCAAGCCGGGCAAGGTGCGCACCCAGGCAGAAGTGAATGCCAAAACCAAAGGCAAGATGTGGGTTCGGATCGCGGTCGATAACAAATGCCTCTGCCCGATCGAACACGGCTTCATCACGGTTCGCAGAGGCGATTAGTGGAGAAACCAACTCACCTGCTGGAATGGTTACACCGCCAAGTTCTGTTTCGCAGGTTGTGCGGCGAATTGTCGCTGAAAAGGGCGAGTAATATCGGAGGGCTTCTTCAATAAATGTTGGAATGAGTTCGGGCTGTGCTTTTAGTTGCGAGAAGGTTTCTGGTATCTCGTCAAAGATACGCACCGAGGCAGTGATCAAACCTGTTGTTGTCTCGTTACCAGCGATGAGTAATAAGCGACAGAACATTAGCAGTTCCTCATTGCTTAACATGCCTTCGTCAGTTTTTGTTGCCACCAGTCTGCCTAGCAAATTATTGACTGGTTTTTGTCGCAGTGCCTCAATGTGTTCGACAAAATAGGCATCCATTTCCTCGGCCGCCTTTGCAGCTTCTGGACTTGGTTCAGCGAACAGAATATCGCCAATATTCGAGAAGATTGCATCAGACCAGTTTTTAAATGACAGCATGTCACCGTCAGAGACACCAAGCATATGAGCTATCACCGTGACAGGTAAGGGCGCGGCCAGTGAGGTCACAAGATCCGTTTGCTTCTGCTGCCGCATCCCGGTAACCAGTTCATCACACTTTGTCGTAATCAAATTCCGTTGAGCTGCAATATGCCCTGGCTTAAATGCATGACTAACGAGTTTGCGTAAGCGGTTATGAATAGGTGGGTCACTAAACAGCATACCTGGTGGACGTTGTTCTTCCGGTGCACGCATGACGACGTCGGAAGAAAATGTCTTGTTGTCTCTCAGTAGCTGATTAACATCTGCGTGTCTTGCAACGAGCCAGACACCATCGTCTGGACCTCTGGCAACAGGCGTGTCACGCCGAAGCTGGGCGTAGAATTGGTAAGGGTCAATTTGGATGTCTGATTCGCTCATGCTGCAGCCGTTTTTTGTCCAATTGAAAGTATACTAGCAGTCCAGGACAAGATTGCATCGAGCAATCAGCCTGATTAATGCATATTTAGGGTCGGTAGCTTTTAATTCACCAGAATTGTGGCGACTATGTGGCCGGGTAAGCTAAAGGTTCAGTAATCAAGGATAAAAACGATGGATGTTCACCCGCTGGAGCTACTCGATTGGCTAGATGTTGCTGCTGTCTGCTACATGGTCATTGTCTGGTATACCTACACCCGATATGCCAAGCATCGGGCTAAACAAGGCGACAAACAAT
Organism: uncultured Pseudomonadales bacterium; assembly: GCA_965367925.1. Lineage (GTDB taxonomy): Bacteria > Pseudomonadota > Gammaproteobacteria > Pseudomonadales > Azotimanducaceae > JAHRVQ01. The sequence continues at coordinate 3,394 of CBDUKY010000075.1, forward strand.
CACTGTCTCATTCTATGCGTAATCACCGCATAAGATGGGTCAGCAAGATGCTTGATCGAGAAGTACGGGTGGCGGATTCCGCATTACTGGCAAGCCAGGAAAGAGTAGTTGGCTTTTTTGCCTCAGCGACATTGCTACTGTTAGCCGCGGTGTTTACGGCGATCTCTGCCAGTGACCAGATAGCCGCGGTTACCGGAGAACTACCATTTTCCGTTGTCCAAACCACGACTCAAATACAAACAAAGTTCATCATCATTGCCGTGGTCTTAATCTATGCCTTCTTCTCGATTACCTGGAGCCTTCGCCAATATGGGTTTGTCGCCGTACTAATCGGCGGTGCGCCCATGCCTGATGAAGCATTAAGCCCTGAAGACAGGAGCCGATTTGTTGAGCACCTGGCGCGACTACTTGATATAGCCGGCCATGACAATAATGCAGGATTGCGTGCCTATTACTTTTGTCTTGCCATGGTGTTTTGGATGTTAAACCCATACTTCTATATGGCCGCCACCACAATCATTATTGCGGTGTTGGCCAGACGAGAGTTTAAATCAAAAACAGTAAGGACTCTGGAAGGTGCGCTCTAGCTTAGATTGCTTCCTTAAGTATTAACGGTGCAATTAAGGTGCGCTGATGGACAGCATCGCCAAACTGATGCTGGCCCCATAGTGCGCGGCGTAGATAGAGCTGGGCATCACATTCAAAGGTGAAGCCAAATCCACCATGGAATTGAATTGCCCTGTCACCCGCAAATGCGAATCCTTCACTGGCAACTGCTTTGGCCATCCTGACCGCTAGCTGCTTGTCTTCCATCGATCCGCTATCAAAGCCGGTTGCTGCATGATAGACATGGGAGCGACTGGCCTCGAGGCCGATCAGAATATCTACCGTGGGATGTTTGAGAGCCTGATAGCTACCAATGTAACGATCAAACTGCTTGCGCGTTTTCAGGTATTCAACAATAAGGTCGAGGGCGCTGGCATGACCGCCCGCCATCTCTGCAGAAAGCAGCAACATTGCTGCCAGTTCTATTTCATCGAGGTCGATCTCATCAAGTAGGTTCCCTGTCGGGACGCGAATGCCATCCAGAGCAAGACGAAAGCTGCGGCGAGTTTCATCAATTATCACCTCCCGGCTTAGTGCTGTGTCTGGCAAATCTGAAGCTTCAATCAGCACAAGCCGGGGCTTGCCGTCTAAGCGCACAGAAACCAGCATAAAGCTCGCGATATTTGCGTCTTCAACAAAGACCTTATTACCTGACAGGATGAGTTCGTCACCCTGGATGGAAGCAGTCGCGCCGGGTTTTGATAGATCCCAGTCGCCGCCTTGTTCCATTAATGCCATGGTACCGATTGCACCAGCGATAACTTCAGGGAGCCACCTTGTCTGCAAGGAAGGTGTGCCAGCAATGCTCAAGGCATGTGCGGAAATTGCAGACCAGATAAGAGGGGATGCCATAAGTTGGCGACCCATGGATTCAATAATAGGCACTAGATGGCTGAATCCAAGCCCCAGCCCACCATGGGATTCTGGTATCACAATGCTGGACCAACCCAGTGCCGCCATGGATTCCCATATCGAGCCAGGAAGTGCCCGGTCTTCATCTAATCTTGCCCGAACCAGATCAATGGAGGCGTTGCTTCTGGCAAACTCCCTGGCTGAATCTAGTAGCATTGCCTGTTCTTCGGAAAATTCTATTGTTTGACTCATTGCTAATGCTCCTAGCTCTTTGGCAATCCGAGGACGCGTTCGCCAATGATATTGGCTTGAATTTGTGATGTGCCACCACCGATGGTTGCGGAGAATGAATTGAAGTAGAGTCGCTGCCAGCGTCCGCCCTCGATCGCTTCCTCAGAAATAAACCGTGAACCCTCGGCACCTTGTAAGGCAATGGCGAACTGACAAAATCTACGTTTGAGTTCGGTGCTCCGGAGTTTGCCGGACATGGGCACAGCGCCTTGATAATCAGATGCCAGGGCAGGAATTTTTGCCCGCTGGCTCATCAAGCTATTGCTCTTCGCTTCTATTAATAGCTGCACCATCTGGTCTCGAATAATCGGATCTTCAAGTGCTGGTTTGCCATTCCTGGTTGATCGCCTTGCGAGCTCGAGCACATCGTTAATATTCACGTCCATCATGGCGAGGCCACCTGCCTGGCCGCCAACATTGCCCCGTTCAAACATCAGTGTTGCCATGGCGACTGACCAGCCTTCTCCCTCAGCACCCATAATGCAGTCTGCTGGAATACGGGCATTATCGAAGTAGGTCTGGCAAAAGCCGTATTCGCTTGTGAGTTTTTTAATCGGTTGTGGCGTGATGCCCGGCACCTTCATTGGTGCAAGAAAAAAGCTCAGACCTGCATACTTGTTCGGTCCATCAGTTGAAGTTCTGGCAAGCAGAATCATGTATTTCGCGTAGGTACCAAGGCTGGTCCATATCTTCGAACCGTTAATCACGTAATCATCCCCGTCTCGAACTGCCCGGGTTTGTGCATTGCCCAGATCTGAGCCATGGTCAGGTTCAGAGAAGCCCTGACACCATATATCCTCGGCATTTAATATGCCTTTGATGTACTTCTGCTTTTGCGCTTCTGTACCTCGCTGCAAAATCAACGGGCCAGCCCAGTTGAGGCCAATGGTATTGGTCATAAATGGCACCCGCTGAAGCGCCATTTCCTGGGTCACAATATCCTGAAAAATCTGTGGTTTACCACCACCACCGTAGGCCTCTGGCCATGCCATACCGAGATAGCCGGCTTCATAGACTTTTTGTTGCCAACTTCGAAGATATTCAAATTGTTGGTCAGTACCGACCTCCATAAACGATTCCGGCAGCAGAAACCCAGGATCACCGGGATTGTTTTCTCTCAGCCATGCTGAGACTTCCTGCCTGAACTCATCGAGTTCCCGCTGTGTAACTGACATCAATAGTTCCTTAGGATGTTGATTGGTTTTGCATTACTCGCAGATGGTTTTTACCACAGATAGCGATCACAGTGGCACCAGCCAGCAAATAGTTGTGAGATATGCCCCGTGGGCACCGCGAATACTAACGAATAATTCATCCTGATAGATGAATCGCCTTGTCCGGATTGAGCTTCGTTTGAAATAAATGCTATTTTCAAATGCGTTAGCAGAAATAAGAGAAATATTTTGCCTTGATGGTGATATTGATTGGGCTCTGCCTGTTTTGCTTCGGGCTAACAAGCTATACACTCACCGTTCGATATCAATAACAAATAGAGGGTTGTATGAGATACGAATCACCGACGACCACCAAAGAGGCCGTCACCCTGCTCTCCAGGGAAAAGGGTCAGGCCTATGTCCTGGCAGGTGGTACAGACCTGTTAGTCCGACTGAGAATGGATATGATCGAACCGGATTTGATGGTAGACATCAAACGTATTCCGGCGATGAATGAAATCAAGAAAACAGCAACAGGATTTAAAATTGGTGCTGCGGTATCTGGTGCAACACTTGGCAAGAATAAGGCTTTAGTCAAAGCCTGGCCTGGGGTAGTTGAAGCAGCGAACTTGATTGGTTCCGACCAGGTTCAAGGTCGATGTACCATGGCTGGTAATCTTTGTAATGCATCACCTGCAGCAGATAGTGTACCTGCGATGATTGCCGCTGGCGCAAAAGCAATCATTGTTGGTAAGAAACGGCGCACGGTCGCTGTGGAAAATATTATCACCGGGCCGGGTAAAACTAGCCTTGCTAAGGGTGAGATCATTGAGGCAATCACGCTACCAGCGAGATCCGCAAAGTCTGGCGATGCCTACCTGAGATTTATTCCTAGAACCGAGATGGATATTGCTGTTGTTGGTGTCGGTATTAATCTGACATTAAAGCGAGGTGTTATTGATTCAGCCAGGGTGTCACTCGGTGCAGTTGCGCCAACGCCCCTTTTAGTTAAGGAAGCGGCAGCGGCGATAATTGGTACTAAATTAGACGATGACGCGTTGGATGCATTGGCTGCTGCATGTTCTGCAGCTTGTAACCCAATTGATGACAAGCGCGGCACAATTGAATATCGACAACGGGTCGCAGGCGTTCTTGCCAGACGAACCGCGAAAATTGCTTACGAGCGAGCAGGAGGTAAATAATGTCCGGTGTACACGTAACAACAACAATTAATAGCGACCCAGTTGAATATGTTTGTCCAGCTGATGAATCCCTGCTGGATGTACTACGCGATCGTTTAGGATTGATGGGTGCCAAAGAAGGATGTGGTACAGGAGACTGTGGAGCCTGCAGTATTACCCTTGATGGCCAACTTGTCTGCTCTTGCCTTGTGCTTGGTGCGGAAGCTGAAGGTCGGGAAATCACCACGGTCGAAGGTCTTGCTGACGGTGAGAAGTTACATCCCTTGCAAGAGCAGTTTATCAATAATGCTGCCCTTCAATGTGGTATTTGCACCCCTGGGTTTTTGATCGCATCGAAAGCGTTGCTGGATAGAAACCCTGATCCAACAGAAACCGAAATTCGCTATGCGCTGGCAGGCAACCTTTGCCGTTGTACTGGTTATGACAAGATCGTCAAAGCCGTCCAGGCCGCCGCTAAAGATCTGCGCAAGCAGAACAAGAAAAAGTAGGAGTCAGACCAAGATGAGTGATTCTAGTTATACAGGACAAGCGTTTAAAGTTGTCGGGACTCGCGTTAAGCGACCTGACGGATTAGATAAGGTGACAGGTAAGGCGCGTTACGGTGCCGACATGAATGCGCCAGGTCAACTAGTTGGCTTGATGCTTCGATCTCCTCATGCCCATGCTCGAATCAAAAAAATTGATACGTCCAAAGCAGAGAAGTTGAAAGGTGTTAAAGCTGTCGTGACTTCTGCAGATCTACCAGATCTAACGAATGGGAATACAGGTCTATACGATACCCTTGAAAATTGTATGGCACGGGACCGTGCTCTCTATGATGGTCATGCAGTTGCGGCTGTGGCAGCAATTGATAAGTCCACAGCAAAAAAAGCCCTGAAATTAATTAAGGTGACCTATGAAAAGTTACCTCATGTCACAGATGTTGATGAAGCCTTAAAGCCTGGTGCGCCAGCAGTTCAGCCAAGATATTCCCAGGAAGGTAAACCCGTTAACTTTGTTGGCCAGGGTGAATTTGGTCACGGTGATATTGACAAGGGATTCGCCGAGGCGGACGTTATCGTTGAGCGGAGTTACAAAACAGGCCAAACACACCAGGGTTACATCGAGCCACATGCTTGTCTTGCCCAGTTGGGGTCTGACGGAACTGGTGAGCTATGGGTAACAACCCAGGGCCACTTTTCTTACCGCAATACCTGCGCCCAACTACTGGGTCTAAACATTGCTAAATTGAAAGTGACTTCTTCAGAAATCGGTGGTGGTTTTGGTGGTAAGACTCATGTCTGGATAGAGCCTATTGCATTGGCACTATCTCGCAAGGCAAATCGGCCGGTTAAAATGGTGATGAGCCGTGAAGAAGTCTTTAAGGCCTCGGGCCCAACCTGTTCTACCTCGATGGAAATCAAGATTGGTGCTAAAAAAGACGGTTCGATTGTCGCAGCACGGGCTGAATGCCGATACATGGGGGGTGCATTCCCTGGTATCTGGGGCACGCTAGGCGGTATGACGGCCTTTGCTTGTTACAACATCCCAAATAACAAGGCGATCGGTGTCAACGTATTGTGTAATCGACCAAAGGTGGCGGCGTATCGCGCACCATCTGCACCAATGATGGCATTCGGTGTTGAGAGCACAATCGATCAGTTAGCCAAAGAGCTGAATATGGATCCGGTTGAATTGCGCCTTAAGAATGTTGCGAAAGAAGGTACCCTCGCACCTTATGGTCCAGTGTGGGGTCCAATTGGTATCGAACCAACACTACAAGCTGTACGCGACCATCCCCATATGAAAGCCAAGCTCGGTAAGAATCAAGGCCGCGGTGTTGCCTGTGGCTTCTGGTTCAATATCGGTGGCCAAACCTGTAGTGATCTTAATATTGGTCAGGATGGCACAGTCAATCTCACCGTCGGTACCATTGATGTTTGTGGTGCTCGTGCATCTCTTGCGTTAATCGCGGCTGAAGAACTTGGCATTTCCTACGACGATGTGAAAGTGAATATTGGCGACACATCCTCCCTCGGTCACAACGACACCACAGAGGGGAGCAGGGGAACTTTTTCTTCAGGTATGGCAGCAATATTTGCCGCTAGAAATGCAATTGAAGTTCTAAAAGCTCGCGCAGCGAAGATGTGGCAGATTCCTGTTGAAGATGTCATCTGGGAAGAAGGCGAAGCACGCGCTGTTGGTGCTGAACATGGCAACTTGCCACCATTGTCCTTGAAAGACATTGCAGCGAAAGCTGGCAATACCGGCGGACCAATAGCTGGCCACCATGAGGCAACTGCTGATGGTGCAGGGGTTTCGTTTGCATCTCACATTGTCGATGTGGAAGTTGACCCTGAAACAGGTAAGACCAAAATTCTTCGTTACACAGTTGTTCAGGATGCGGGTAAAGCAATCCACCCGGATTATGTTGAAGGACAATTCCAGGGTGCAGCGGCACAAGGTATTGGCTGGGCACTCAATGAAGAGTACATCTATGGTGACGATGGTCGTCTGCAGAATGCTGGCTTTCTGGACTACAGAATACCTGTCTGTTCTGACTTGCCATCCATTGATACCAAGATATTGGAAATCCCTAACCCAGGTCACCCTTATGGGATTCGTGGTGTTGGTGAAACCTCGATCGTGCCACCACTTGGTGCAATTGCGAATGCGGTTTCAAATGCTGTTGGTGTCAGGATGTATCAGGTACCAATGTCTCCACCAAGGATACTAAAAGCACTTGATGATGCAGCTGCCTAACGCTCGCATCCTTGTTAAAGCGTG
>CBDUKY010000076.1:0-10140 GCA_965367925.1 uncultured Pseudomonadales bacterium
TGTTCTGTTGGGTTGTTTCCTTGCGTACAATAGTAAGCCAGATAGCACCATGCAGGAGAATTAGGCAATCGCCACTCAACAGAAAAAACGTATTCTGATTATCGACGATGAAGTTATCAATACAGAACTCCTATCGATCTATCTTGAAGATGAATATGAAATCATCACAGCATCCAGTGGTGAAGACGGCATAGAAGAGGCGCAATCAAAACCGAATCTGATTTTGCTGGACATCAATATGCCTGGTATCGACGGCTATGAGACCTGCGCGCGACTGAAGGCTGATCCTGTCACAGCAGATATCCCAGTCGTGTTTTTAACTGCCCTCGATCACAAGGAAGAAGAGGCAACAGGTCTTGACGCCGGGGCAGTGGACTATATTTCAAAGCCAATTTATCCAGAAACTGTAAAGGCACGGATTCGAATCCACCTGGCCCTTGAGGAAGCACAAAATGAAATACGCTCGCTTCAGACAAGACTCAGCTTACAAGCTTCTGTTGTTGATCAACTTAAACAAGCAAGGAAAAAACTCGTTCTGATGGTCAAGACAAGAAACGAGAAGATTATGGCGCTCGAAAAGGCCCTGAAGTAGCCTGTTTTTTGTCGCTATTTTTAACACTTTTACCCCCGACCATTTTTGCCGGACCATTGACACCTACATGGAATCAGCGCAGTTTTGGTCTTAAGTAAAAACAATGATTTAAGGAATGCAAATTGTCAGGCGAACAGATCATTCTAAAACACGAATTACTGCAGGATTTCCATAAGCGCCAGATTTCTCTGATAGGTAAAACTAAAGACGTCTATGTCACTGGTGAAGGTCCGGCGGTAATTGTCATGTCGGAGATGCCTGGCATCTATGAATTAGTAGCTAATTTCGCACGCCGGGTTCGCGACAATGGTTTTACGGTTTATATGCCACACATGTTCGGCGAGGTCGGTCGCCCGGTATCCACAGGCTACGCCGTAAAGAGTATTGCCAAAGCCTGCATCAGCCGGGAATTCAGTGCCTTTGCTGCAAACAAATCTAGCCCGATCGTTGATTGGCTAAGAGCACTTGCAAGACAAGCGCATGAGGAATGCGGTGGCAAGGGTGTTGGTGCAATAGGTATGTGTTTCACCGGCAACTTTGCCTTGAACCTGATGCTGGAACCTTCGGTACTTGCACCGGTACTTTCTCAACCATCGCTACCACTTGCTAGAAAAGGTGGCATGCATATTTCTTCTGAAGATTTACGTTGCGTCAAAGAGCGCCTCGATAAAGAAGATTTAACCGTGCTTGCTTATCGCTTTGAAGGTGATCCCTTGTGCCGTGCCGAGCGTTTTGCTGATTATGAAGCCGCTCTCGGTGACAGATTCAAAGCGCGTGTATTACCTGACGAAAGCGCTCGAAAAGGTACAAACATGGCACCCCACAGCGTTGTTACACTACACCTTGTTGATGAAGCGGGTGAGCCAACCCGCGCAGCGCTAGATGAGATTCTTGAATTCTATAAACATCGTTTACTCGATTAGGCTGGAGATGTAAGCATGGCAGATAGCTGGTCAAACTGGGCTGGTAACGAGACAAGTGAGCCGCAGGCACTGCATGTGGTACGCACTATAGAAGATGCCCAGGCTTGTGTACGTGAGGCAGCATCCAGAGGGCTAAGTGTCCGTACGGCCGGCACTGGTCATAGTCACTATCGATTAATTCCGAATGATCAGGGAATCATTATCGATCTCTCAGCCTTATCTGGCGTCATCAATGTTGAGCAGGTTGACGGAGAACATATCGCGACAATCTTTGCTGGCAGCAAAATTGCCAGTGTCGGGCCACAGCTTTTAGCTGCTGGCGTCGGTCTTGCCAATCAAGGCGATATTGATCGGCAAAGTATTGCTGGCGCCGTCGCTACAGGGACTCATGGGACTGGACCTACTCTGGGCAACTTCGCCGCGGCAGTTCGAGGCCTCGAAGTCATTAATCCTGCGGGAGAGATCCTTGAATTAAGTAAAGACAAAAATCGCGAAATATTTAACGCTGCCAGATTAAACCTTGGCGCCTTTGGACTGGTAACAACAGTTAAGCTCGCCGTTTTGCCGGCGTATCGCTTAAAAGACAACATCGCAACCGAGGATTACCCTGCTTTACGGCCGAAGATTGAAACGGCCACCGGCCAACATCGTCATTTCGAATTTTTCTGGTACCCACGGCGTGACCGCGCCATGGTTAAACGTATCGATCTAACTGAAGAGGCACCTGTCTATCCGATTGGCGAAGAAGGCAACAGGCAGGGCTGGAGCTTCGAGGTCCTGCCAAGTCATAGACCTGACTTACACACAGAAATGGAATATTCAGTTCCCCTTGAAGAGTCGCTCAACTGCTTTGAAGAGATACGAAGCCTGATGATGGAACATTTCCCCGAAGTTCGTTGGCCCGTGGAATATAGAACCCTCGCTGCAGACGATGTCTGGCTCTCCACCGCCTATGAACGCCCCACTGCAACAATCTCACTCCATCAGGCCATTGATCTACCGGCAGAACCCTTGTTTTCAGCCGCCGAAAAGATATTCATCAAGTATGGTGGCAGACCTCACTGGGGGAAAATTCACTATCTATCAGGTGAACAGCTAGCCGCAGCTCATCCCAGATGGGATGACTGGTGGCAGGTTCGCGACCAGTTCGACCCCAATCGTGTATTTCTGAATGAACGACTGGCATCCTGGCGATAACCCCGGCGCATTCCTTCATAACCAAAATCTACCACGCTATTCCTACTCAGTACTGCAAACCTGACCATGGTTCATGCGATAATGTCGCCTTGATTTTAGTCCTGGCGAACTTGTACACGCACCCGGTGTGCCAGTGAATCCAGCGCAAACAAATGGAATGGTTATGAACACAGAATTTCGCAAACCCCTGGCAAATACAACTTTAGATTACTTTGATACCCAGGCAGCCGTCGACGCCATCGAACCTGGCGCCTATGAAAAATTACCCTACACGTCGAAGGTACTGGCGGAAAATCTGGTTCGTCGTTGTGACCCAGCAAACCTCACAGATTCACTCAAGCAAATGATCGAGCGGAAACGTGATCTGGACTTTCCCTGGTTTCCTGCTCGCGTTGTATGTCATGACATTCTTGGTCAAACAGCGCTGGTCGATCTTGCAGGTTTACGCGATGCCATCGCTGCTAAAGGTGGTGACCCTGCAGCAGTTAATCCTGTTGTGCCTACTCAACTTATCGTTGACCACTCGCTTGCAGTTGAACACGCTGGCTTTGAGAAGGACGCGTTTGAGAAAAACCGCGCTATTGAAGATCGACGTAATGAAGATCGCTTCCACTTTATCAACTGGACCAAGACTGCCTTTGAAAATATCGACGTCATTCCGCCAGGCAATGGCATCATGCACCAGATCAACCTGGAGCGTATGTCACCTGTCGTCCAATCAAGAGATGGCGTTGCCTTCCCAGATACCCTGGTAGGTACAGACAGTCATACCCCAATGGTCGATGCCCTTGGCGTCATTGCCGTTGGTGTCGGTGGCCTGGAAGCTGAAAGCGTCATGTTAGGCCGGGCGTCTTATATGCGCCTACCGGATATTATTGGTGTAGAGCTAACAGGTAAAAGACAACCAGGCATTACCGCGACAGACATCGTGCTCGCGATTACAGAATTTTTACGTAACGAAAAAGTTGTCTCCTCTTATCTTGAGTTCTTTGGTGCTGGCGCATCTGAACTGACCCTTGGTGACCGGGCGACGATTTCAAATATGACCCCAGAATTTGGCGCAACTGCTGCCATGTTCTATATCGACGAACAAACGATCGAATATTTAACCTTGACTGGTCGCGACCCTGAACAGGTAAAACTCGTCGAAACCTATGCCAGGCAGACCGGCCTCTGGGCAGACGAAATGGTTAAGGCAGAGTATGAGAGAGTCTTAACTTTTGATCTGTCTTCTGTCGGTCGAAATATTGCTGGTCCATCGAATCCACACAAGCGGGTTTCAACGGCAGACCTTGCAAGCACCGGCATCAGTGGCGTCGTTGAAAATGAACCAGGCAAGATGCCTGATGGTGCAGTCATTATTGCCGCCATTACAAGCTGCACCAATACCAGTAATCCCAGGAATGTGATTGCCGCTGCGCTGATTGCTCGCAATGCGAACAAACTCGGTTTAACTCGTAAACCCTGGGTTAAAACCTCACTCGCACCTGGTTCAAAAGCAGTTCAGCTGTATCTTGAAGAAGCTAATCTGCTACCAGAACTAGAAAAGCTGGGTTTTGGCATTGTCGGCTTTGCCTGTACAACCTGTAATGGTATGAGTGGCGCCCTTGATCCTGCCATTCAAAAAGAAGTCGTTGACCGGGACCTATACGCCACTGCTGTATTGTCAGGCAACCGAAACTTTGACGGCCGCATTCACCCTTACGCAAAGCAGGCATTCCTCGCCTCACCACCGCTTGTCGTTGCCTATGCAATTGCTGGCACAATCCGCTTTGATATTGAAAAAGATGCGCTAGGATTTGACGCAGATGGCAAGCCAATTACCTTAAAAGATATCTGGCCAACTGATGAGGAAATCGATGCCATCGTCAAGCAGTGCGTTAAGCCTGAGCAGTTCAATAAGGTCTATGACCCAATGTTTGTTACCTTAAAAGACGTAACAGAACAGATCGATCCACTTTACGACTGGCGACCACAGAGCACCTACATTCGCCGTCCTCCTTACTGGGAAGGCGCACTCGCCGGGGAACGCAGCTTGAAAGGTATGCGACCACTCGCTGTACTCGGTGACAACATCACGACAGATCACCTTTCACCTTCTAACGCCATTATGATGGATAGTGCGGCAGGTGAATATTTGCACAAAATGGGCCTACCGGAAGAAGACTTTAATTCCTACGCGACCCACCGGGGCGATCATCTAACAGCCCAGCGCGCCACCTTCGCCAATCCGAAGTTACTTAATGAAATGGTGATGGAAAACGGCGAAATCAAACAAGGCTCATTGACACGACTTGAGCCAGAAGGTGAAGTCACGCGGATGTGGGAAGCCATTGAGACTTATATGGAACGCAAGCAGCCACTTATTATTGTTGCTGGCGCAGACTATGGTCAGGGCTCATCACGTGACTGGGCAGCCAAGGGCGTAAGAGTGGCAGGTGTTGAGGCGATTGTTGCTGAGGGGTTCGAAAGAATTCACCGTACCAATCTTGTTGGTATGGGCGTGCTGCCACTTGAATTTCAAAACGGTGAGAATCGCAAAACTTACAATATCGATGGCAGCGAAACCTTCGATGTACTGGGTGAACCAACACCTCTGGCTACCCTGACCCTTGTGATTACGCGAAAGAACGGCGAGAAAGTTGAAGTCCCTGTTACCTGTCGACTTGATACAGCAGAAGAAGTATCTATCTATTCCGCTGGCGGCGTCCTACAACGATTTGCCCAGGACTTTTTAGAATCATCCGCGGCATAGTGATCGTTAGTAACAGGTACAGATAACAGGAATAGACCCATGACTCACCCAGCTCAAATTAAAGTGCCCGCTACCTATATGCGCGGTGGAACCAGCAAGGGCGTGTTCTTCAAAATGGAAGACCTACCTGAGGCTGCAAGACAACCTGGGCCAGCTAGAGATGCACTACTACTCAGAGTTATCGGTAGTCCGGACCCTTATGGAAAACACACTGATGGTATGGGTGGGGCAACGTCTAGCACCAGCAAAATCGTTATTCTGGAGAAGAGCAGCCAACCAGATCATGATGTCGATTATCACTTTGGTCAGGTCGCAATTGATCAACCCTTTGTGGACTGGTCGGGCAACTGTGGCAATCTATCTGCTGCTGTCGGTGCTTTTGGGATTAGTAATGGGTTAGTAGATCCCGCAAGAATTCCTGAAAATGGCACCGCTATCGTTCGGATCTGGCAAGCAAATATTAAAAAGACCATTGTCGATCATGTACCCATAACTAATGGCGAGGTTCAGGAAACAGGTGACTTTGAATTGGATGGCGTCACATTTCCCGCAGCAGAAATTCAAGTGGACTTTATGGACCCGGCAGACGATTCTGGCGGCTCAATGTTCCCTACCGGTAACCTTGTAGATGATCTTGAAGTACCTGGTCTTGGCACCTTAAAAGCAACCATGATAAATGCTGGTATACCGACTATTTTTGTTAATGCCGAGGCCATCGGTTATACCGGTACTGAGCTACAGGATGACATCAACAACGACGAGAAAGCACTGGCGATGTTCGAGACAATTCGGGCCTATGGTGCGGTAAAAATGGGGCTTATTGACAATATCGAAGAAGCTGCCAGTCGCCAACATACGCCAAAGGTTGCTTTCGTGGCGAAACCTGCCACCTATACTTCCTCAAGCGGCAAGCAAGTCAAGGAAGACGATATAGATCTACTTGTTCGCGCACTCTCTATGGGTAAGTTACACCATGCCATGATGGGTACTGCAGCGGTTGCTATTGGTACTGCAGGTGCGATCCCTGGAACCCTTGTGAATCTTGCTGCTGGCGGAAAAAAAATGGACGCTGTGCGTTTCGGTCACCCTTCCGGAACACTGAAAGTCGGTGCTGAAGCAACCGAGACAAATGGCGACTGGACGGTCACCAGCGTTAGCATGAGCCGCAGCGCAAGAGTCTTAATGGAAGGTTGGATTCGCGTACCTGGCGATAGCTTCTAAAAAATTAGGACTGACCAAGACTCAGTAGGTTTTCGACAGGCTGATACAAGGCCTCCAAATAGGCGACGTCTTCGGCTTCCAATTCAATATCTGCAGCGCCAACAAGGTCATCAAGTTGCGATATTTTTGAAACACCTACTACAGGCGCTACCACCCCAGGTTTTGACATAAGCCATGCCAGCGCGATCTGAGCGGAAGTCTTGCCGTATTTTTCTGCCACCTCACTAACCCTGGCAGCAATTTCAAAATTCTTTTCGCCTCGATACAAACTTTCCGTACGTATCCGGTCAGCACCCTTAGAACGATCTGTTGACCCCTTCTCAAATCCACCCTTGTATGCACCGGTTAAAATACCTCTGGCTAGAGGTGACCAGGGCGTCAAGGCAACACCTGACTGCAAGCAGTAGGGATTCATTTCTCGTTCTTCTTCACGGTAAATTAGGTTGTAGTGATTTTGCATTGAAACAAATTGTGCCCAGCCATTTCTTTCTGCAATCATTTGCAGTTCGGTAAATTGCCAGGCAAACATTGAGGAGCCACCGATATAAAGCGCCTTACCAGCCTTAACAACATCGTTTAAGGCTTCCATTGTTTCTTCAACAGGTGTTTCTTTATCAAACCGATGAATTTGATAATCATGGCCAAGGCGCTTCAGACTGGCATCAATACCTTCCATAATGTGTTTTCGGGATAGTCCAAGGCTATTAGCACCCTTACCCATCGGCATGGAAAGCTTGGTGGTCAGCACATAGTCTTCCCTTGGCAGCAGTTCTTTTAGTATTTGACCAACAACTTCTTCACTGGCACCTATGCCATAGATATCCGCGCAATCAAAGTAGAACAGGCCATGCTCAATCGCAGCCTTAAAAATTGGCCGAGCTTCATCAACACCGAGGGTCCAGTCACCCTGGTGGCCTCGACCTGGCTGACCGAAGTTCATGGTTCCGAGGCACAGCTCCGAAACCTTCAGACCACATTTCTTACCAAGCTGAACTGCCTTTAACATCTATAAACTCCGTCCTCTGGCGAAAGCACTAGCCTTCTAACTTCTTATACAACGCCATCACCAGCGCACGTTGGTGCTTACTATATTCACTATCCACGGCTGTTGGCGCATTACTCTGAACAGCAATCACAACGCCTAGCGATGGATCTACAAAAATTTGTTGGCCAAATATACCGAGTGCCGCATATCGATCAGGACCAAATAGCCACCATAGATATCCGTAACCGGGCGAGCCCTTTGATGGTAAAACAGAATCGTGCATCCAGTTTGGCGCTAACACCCTGTTACCGTCTGCAAGCCGGCCGCCACCCATAGCAAACAAGCCAATACGCGCATAATCTCGAAGCGTTGCACTAATACAACAACCACCTAATTCGGCACCATCTTCACTCCCCAGCAGCCAGGTTGCATCAGACTCCATGCCGAATGGTTTCCAGATTTTCTTACTCAGATAGGTCGCGGCATTGTTACCAATCGCCGAACGTAAAATTTCACCGACTAGATTTGTTTCACCAGTACTGTAGTTAAACTTTTCACCGGGCGTCGTCTCTGCCGGCAGTTTGGCAAGATACTTCACCAGCTCAATACCGTTAGCTGCACCAGCTTGAGAAACATCAGAGTTTCTATCCGCGTAGTCTTCATTCCACTTAACGCCAGAGGCCATATTCAGGACATTGCGGATCGTCGTGTGTTCGTAACCAGTTCCTCGTAAACGAGGCAAGTAATTCATCACAGGTTCATCGACACTTTTAATGTAACCATCTGCGATCGCTGCACCAATTAACATTGATGTCACTGACTTGGTGACGGAAAAGGAAATCCAACGATCATTGACCGTATTGCCGCCGCCATAATGTTCAAACAGGATGTCATTATTGCGAACAACAATAAGCCCGACGTTTGACTCCATGGCCGTAAAATCTGCAAGCGTGTAGGTCTTACCATCTAACTGATAAGTCACATCGCTAAAATCCGCAGGATTGCTCGTCAATGGATAAGGCGTTGACCCCGCCTTAATAACCCGCGTTGGATAGATCTGGTCGATATGCGCAAAGCCAACTCGTCGCTCCGCCTGACTCCAAAATAGCACCCCTTCCGCTGCACCAGGTGAAGCTTCAAGCCGTTGCTGTAACGTCGCTATGACCTCTGCTTGCGCTCTGGTGGGCTTAACACCATCCCCCGTTGTGTGTACGCAGGATGCTAGTAGGGGTAGCAGCACTAACCACCACAAGGTTTTACATTTATTAATCAATCTTATGCCCTCTTTTTCTTTAAACGCTGGTAGCGATTTGTTCTATCGGATTGAACTAGGCAGCAGCCTCATCAGATCGTCGAACTAACTTACCCGGCAATGCCCCGGTATGCTGTCCCTGTTCAAAAATAACCTCACCAGCCTTGATGGTGCAATCGTAGCCTTCTGCCCGCTGAACGAGCCTACGGCCACCGGCTGGCAAGTCGAAAACCGCTTCAGGTCGGTGCAATCTCATCTTATCGAAATCAATAATATTGAGATCAGCAATATAACCTTCAGCAATTCTACCGCGATCAAACATGCCGAATGCTTCGGCTGTATTGGATGTCAGTGCACGCACAATAAACTCTAAGGACATCTTGTCGCCCTTGGAACGGTCACGTCCCCAGTGAGTCATAATAAATGTTGGCATACCCGCATCGGCGATCACACCACAGTGAGCACCACCATCACTCAAACCAAACAAGACGTTAGGGTGTTCCAGTAACATTTTTTGAAATTCAAGAGAGTAGCTCTGGTAACCACCAAGGGGCTGATAAAACAATTCTTTACCATTGTTTCCAACCAGCAGGTCGTACATGACTTCCATCGGCTCCTTACCTTGCGCCCGCGCAATACCAGCAATACTATCTGCTGCATCTGGTTCGTAATTTGGATTATCACCGAGCGGGAAGACCTGATTCATCAGATGCTCGAGGTTTTGCATCGGACCAGAAGTGATCTCCGACTGCTCAGACAAGATACGCGCCTTCATGTCTGGATCAGACATTGCCGCAACAAGGGCATCATGATCCAGATGTGCAAGCTCTGCTCGGAAGGTTGGATGACCGACGAACGCATGAAAGCTTGATTGCAATCCATGTAATACACCGGTTGGTCGTCCTGCTGCTTGAGGCCGAATTTCCCGGCCCTCTGCCCTGGCCTGTTCAGCAAGCTTGTACATTTTCCCGTTTTCGTAAGCCGGCGCTGTCGTGGCAATCAAGGTAACGGTTAGACCAGTTTGTTTCTGGAATTCTGTGACCCATGCCCATTCCTCATCTTCGCCAAGATGATCAGAGACAAGCTCAAACACCGAGTTATTCAACCCTTTCATGCCGAGGCCGAGGGCTAACATTTCTTCATTACCAGAGAAGGTGCCTGGCATATATTCCCCATGCACATCTTTATGTAGCAGGGTTTTTGAACTAGAAAACC
>CBDUKY010000077.1:0-9910 GCA_965367925.1 uncultured Pseudomonadales bacterium
ACACATGCCATAGACGGTGCCACCTCTACCGCCAGCATCCTTTTGAGGATGAAGTGCAGCATGTGATGAAACATTCAGTATCCAACCTTCACCTCGTTCAAGCATACCGGGTAAAACCAACTGGGCGAGATGAAAAGGTGCGTAGACTTGAACTTCCATCATCAAGTCATAGTGTTTCTTCTTGAAGTCAGCAACTGGCGTAAAATAGGTAACCGCGGCATTGTTAACAACGATGTCAACCTTACCGAACACATCTTGAGTTTCCTTAATGAGATTCTCCCGATGTTCAGGAATCGCCAGATCGCATCGCACTGCATGTGCAGAACCGCCACCATCGTTAATTCGTTGGGCAACTGAATTTATGCTGCCTTCGAATTTATTGTCTCCTTCGTTTAAAGTCCGCGCCGATATCACGACATGCGCACCTTCCATGGCATAGCGAATAGCAACTGCCTCACCAATACCTCTGCTTGCACCAGTAACAATAGCAACTTTACCTGCGAGTAGATTTCCCATAATTCCCCCTTATTTTGATGGTCTAAGACTATCAATCTTGTGACTTTCTGCATACACCGATAGCCTGCGAAATTTGTGACCCATTTAGTCGCTTTATGGGCATTTTCCCAATAGCATGTACGACTTCTAGAACTCGTCAATCTTGTTATGAAGCTACAACAAATCTTTGCCCTGCTTACCTTATCTCTTATGACGCTGATCAACGCGCCCCAGGCCCTTGCCTGGGGGGAAGATGGACACAAGCTTATCTGTGCGATCGCTGAAGCCAATTTAACCAGCGCCGGTAAGCAGTTCCTCAAAGAAGTCACTGCAGACGGTGAATACCTTGATGGCAATGGCAAAATGGACTTTGTAGATGCCTGCATCTGGCCGGATGAAGCCCGCTTTACCAGCTATAAGGGTACCTATGAGCAGCACTTTATAAATATTCCAGAGAGTAAAGCGAAGCTTAATCTCGGCCGTGATTGTGAAGCCCTGGACTGCATTGCTGTGGGAATTCAACGTAACCTTGTCTATCTCAAGCGACCCGCATCAGGTAATCGCGAAAAAGCCCGCAGAAATGCCGCCTTGCGTTTTGTTGGACACTTTATTGGCGACCTGCATCAACCGCTACATGTCAGCAACGCTGAGGACTGGGGGGGTAATAAGATCAAGGTTATCTGGGCAGGTGAAGAGACGAATCTACATGCCCTCTGGGACACCATCTTGGTACGTGAAAGCGGCCTTTCCTATCCAGCCAGCGTAAAGCTACTGGTCGCCGAGGATGTTGAAGATCCTGACCTGGATAGAAATGTACTCAACTGGATGACCGAGTCATTTAATCTGGCAAGAGCTGTGGCCTATAAGAATACCGCGGACAGACGCATTCTTATTGGCGAGACTATTGAAAGAGACTATTTTGTCCGGGCAAAGCCAGTCATTCACAGCAGGATTCAGCTAGCAGGTCATCGACTTGCCTACTTGATAAATCACCTGGCTGAAGGGGATCTGGATACCAATATTCTTATCCGCTAGGGATCGGCCTTTATTGCCTTTGAGTGTTTCGTCAGTGGGAAGATCAACACTAGCCAGGTAGCAGTTGCGACGAAGGCGATAGGTAGATAGTAGCTACTCATAGCGACACCTGCCCGCTGCAAACCAACAATGGCAACGGATGAGAGTCCTTTACCGGTTCTATAACCAAACACATCGATCAGTTCCTTGGCGCGATATCGTTCCCCGAAGCTCAAAGGCACGTAGAGCACTTCTTTCGCTGCCCTGAACAAGGAGTAGTCAAAGGCTTTAAAAAGAAAGAAGGCAACGCCGACAGTTAGGACTGAGGGAGAAGCCACTGCGACGCCAATTGCCGTTAAATGAATCAGTGGCATCAAAATATGGATCAGACGCAGGGATACAAAGGACATTAGCAAGGGCGCCAGAATGAACTGTAATACCACGACACTAGAATTAAGGGTGCCCCAGAACTTACCTTGAAAGGCTGTTTCAAGATCCTGTTTACCGGCAAATTCTACTGACAATAGGCCCTGGAACCTGAGATCAAGAACTGCTGCAACTACTTGTGAAATCAAGACTATGGCAAGTAAATAAGCCAGTGTTGGGTTGTCTCTAAACCAATGCCAGCCCATATGGCCTTGTTCTTTGTCCGTTTCCGGCCGAACGGGTTCGCCGTGGACCAGATAGGTCAGATTAGACATGAGCGCTGCAGGTATCACCGAAAAAGCAGCAACAAGCAACATGGTTTCTGTACCCCATTCTGCCGCCGATAAACCAACCAGCCAACCACCAGCCGCCCCACCAAGACCTGCTATCCCTGTAATAGGCCCATTGAGTTTTTTTGCACCGCTGGAAGTCAGGCTAGAGTTGATGTAGCTCCAGTACTGCTCGATTAAGAGCACAATATAGAGTTCTTTGAGCAGAAACAGGATCGGCGTCACTTCTTTACTGCCATTGAGTACAAGCAGATAACAAATAAATATTAGTAGACCCGAACCCAGGGACGTCACCAGTAGCGTACGTCTTGGCCCGAGGGCGGAGAGAATGCGACTGTAAATTGCCACCCCGGCAAACATCACAACAGGAATTGCCGCCATGACCAGGGGTAGATTTTTAGCACCGTAAGCTGTCTTGAACAGGACCGTTGATGCAGATCGGATAAATTCGTAGCCGATGAGCGTGAACATCGCTGCCGCCGCCATCATCGCGGCAACCTGAATTTGGGTTTTCATCGATTGGTTTCCCAGTACACTTCGAATAGGTTGCCTTCAGGGTCTCTAGCTTTAAAGCCGGCATAGTGTTCATCTTGATCGAGATCCACGCCTAGTTTCTCTGCCCAACTTGCAACCTGGGTGTGTGAATTTGACCGAAATCCAAAATGAATCCTACCCCTGTAATCAATGGGCTCACCTTCTTCAAACACTAATAATGTGCCGGGACCAATCACAAACCCCTCCTCGGCACGGAATCCGAACATCTCCGCATACCATTCAGCTAGCCAGGCAGGCTTTCTCGCGGGCAAATTAATATGATCCAAGCGAATTTGCGGGCTGTCGTTATCCATATCCTGGTTCTAACACTGGGTAATTGATCCATACTACATTGACGGTCGCCATGCTCAAACCGTCAAAATAAGTCACGGATACTACGGCAGTCCTGCTCAGGGTGCGAGCCAAACCTATGAGTCATTCGCATAACCAGAATGAAACTAAATCCTTGGCGACTGGGATTCGCATACGGTAAGGTACGGCGCTTTCAAGCGATGAGAGTCTAGTAATAACGTCATGAGCAATCCCACCAATACACCAGCAACCAGACCAGCCGATTCACCGAACAATCCGTGTTTCTCTTCTGGTCCTACCTCCAAGCGCCCAGGTTGGTCTTTGTCATCCTTACCAACTTCTAGTCTTGGACGATCTCATCGCGCCAAAGGCGAAAAGCAAAAATTAAAAGATCTAATCGATAAGAGTAAGGCACTCCTCGGAATGCCAGAAGATTATCGACTGGGTATTGTCCCCGGTTCTGATACCGGGGCGTTTGAGATGGCGATGTGGAGCCTGCTAGGAGAGAGAGGCGTTGATGTCCTGTCCTGGGAGAGCTTTGGTCAAGGATGGCGTACGGACATTCAGAAGCAGCTAAAACTCACTGACGTGAACGATATCAGTAGTGAATACGGCCAACTGCCTGATCTATCCAGCGTTGATTTCTCCCGGGACGTGATCTTTACCTGGAACGGGACCACATCAGGTGTTCGCGTTCCAGATGGTGATTGGATTGCTGCTGATCGAACCGGTTTAACAATCTGTGATGCAACGTCTGCAGCCTTTGCGATGGATCTGGACTGGGCCAAACTCGATGTCGTCACCTGGTCGTGGCAAAAGGTGCTTGGCGGCGAAGCGGGTCAAGGCATGCTGGCGCTATCTCCTCGAGCCGTAGAAAGGCTTGAGAATTACACACCGGCCTGGCCCTTACCAAAGATCTTTCGCCTGACCAAAGGCGGCAAATTGATTGAAGATATATTCAAAGGTGCCACCATAAATACACCATCAATGATAGCGGTTGAAGATCAGTTAGATGCCCTCGACTGGGCAAATGAAATTGGTGGTCTTAGTGCACTTGTTGCTCGTAGTGAGCGAAATCTTGCCGCGATAACTAATTGGGTAAACACATCTAGCTGGGCTGACTTCCTTGCTGAAGACGAATCTTATCGTTCATCCACATCAATTTGCTTGAAGGTTGTCGACCCATGGTTTACCAGTCAGTCTACAGAAAACCAGAGCAGCCTGGTTAAGAAACTCGGTAGTATGCTTGAACAAGAAGGCGTGGCCTATGATGTTGGCGGTCACAGGGATGCGCCTCCAGGACTCAGAATCTGGGGTGGCGCGACGGTTGAAACCCAGGATATTGAACGCTTACTACCCTGGCTAGACTGGGCATTTGCTGAGCTTAAAGCCAATAATTAGTTTATTCTGCACAAAAAAACGGGTACCAGAGGTACCCGTTTTTTTTACCTTAACCACTAAGAAGAATGTTTTAGCTTCTTTTCTTTACGTTTTTCCTTCAGCGTTTTCTGCGCCTTGGTTTTATCGTTAACTTTTTTCTTGTCTTTGCCTTTTGACATAGGTTCGCTCCTTTAAGAATTTCGTGATGGTTTACATCAACTTTAAATTTCTTGTTTGCAAACACTAAATTCGCATTGACTGGTTCCTCCTCTAGCTCTGGCAATCGGGGGTAACTGTGCGATTCTATTTGGCAATTAGCTTCATTGGACTAGCTCCGACAAGTGAAGCCTTATCTTAACCAGTAACAACCTTCTGTCAACAAAACCAGTTTATTGTACTGGTCGACCATCTTTGCAAATTAAAAATTGCCGTTCAGGATTATCCTGGGGCAATTTTATACCGTGGGGAGAAACGACCATCGCATCGTCATGTCCGAACTGAACGATATAAGACTTTCGTATGTCTTCCGTTAGGTTTGGTCCAGTGCGATGTGGTGTGAGCGACGAGAAAACCACAATGTCCCCTGGATTCGCTTCAACAGCGATGGCGTCCGGTGATGATTTGATGCACTGATAGCCAAGTGGGGTAATCTCGTGTTTATAGGTGCCACCTCTGTGCACCTTTGGAATTACCCAGGGACAACCATTGTCGACAGTCGCCGGCGTCAGCGGAATCCAACAGGTAAGATAGTCTTGTGGCTCAACAAAGTTATAGCCATTGTCTTGGTGCCAGGGAAACTCTTCCGGATTACCAGGCTTTTTATAGACTGACTGATCCCAATAGAGCCTTGCATCCGGACCAAGCAAATCCAGGCACAGGTTTACGAATAATTCTCCTTTAACAAAATTCCGGGCAACCTTAGATTCCGCGACAATGTGCGTACTAAAGGTCAACTGCTGCGCTCGGGAGATACCAAATATGCCGCCATTTTTCTTAAGAAAAGCTTCCGCTTTGTCATCAAATGGATCAATGGCTTCAATTAATGCCGCGATGGTGTCGGGTTCAATAACATCTTGCAGCAGAAAATAGCCCTCCTCATTCCATTGTCTCATCTGTTCGTTGTTTAACAAACCAGACTGGGCCGTTCTGTTCTGCCAATTGAAAACATCATTCTGTGGGTGAGGAATAAGTTGCATAAGACTTTACTGTTAATGGCCTGGCGGGATCATTATAGTATCCGTTTTGTGCCTGTAAGCTCCAGCCTGACCTGGGATGGGCTGAAAAATTGACAGGCAAATTTGACTATTCACATCCCATGCTTGACCGGAAATTTATGAAGTTAGCCTTAACGCTTTGGATCGCTCTTTTTGCCTTTCTCCCACACACCTATGCAGAAACCCTCGACGAGGTGCATTTCTTAATCCCGGCAGGACCAGGGGGTGGTTGGGACGGCACAGCCCGTGGGGTTGGCGAAGCGTTACAAAAGTCGGGTATCAGTCGTCAGGTTTCCTTTGAAAATCTATCAGGCGGTGGTGGCGGTCGAGCTATCGCAAAACTTATTGAGACTGGTGAACGCCAACAAAACACCCTGCTTATCAACTCAACGCCGATTGTAGTGCGATCCCTGCAGGGTATCTTTCCCCAGTCCTTTAGAGATTTGCGCCCTATTGCCTCGGTCATTGCGGACTACAGTTGCTTTGCTGTCGCTAGTGATTCACCGATCAAAACCTTTGATGATGCAGTGAAATTGTTTCTTAAGAATCCGAGAAATCTAAAGGCAGCCGGTGGCTCTGTTCGTGGTAGCACTGATCACTTCATTCTCGCGCGAGCACTTGAATTAGCCGGTGGAAAACCAAGAAAACTTATTTATGTTCCCTACGATGGTGGCGGTAAAGCACTGGCTGGTGTCTTGAGCGGCGAAAGTCAGATTCTAACCACAGGCCTTAGTGAAGCAATTGAAATGGATCGAGCCGGTGAAATTCGAATAATTGCTGTGACAGCACCAGCGCGATTACCAGAAGCCCCGCATATTCCTGTGTTACAAGAACTAGGCTATGACCTGACATTCGCAAACTGGCGCGGATTTTTCGCCGCACCAGGGCTTCCCGAATCACAGTATGCTGCCATGGAATCGACGATTGCAGCAGTGCTCAAAACACCTGAGTTCGAGGTGGTTCGAAAACGCAATGGCTGGTCAAGGCTTCACAATGAAGGTGATGCTTTTTACGACTTCCTGGAAAAACAAGAAGCAGATATTTACAAGCTGATGACTGAGCTTGGTTTTTTGCGACCTAAACGCTAGCCTTGTGGCAGAATAACTCACCCCTGGTAGAGGAATTAGCGTTATTAGTCGACTAGTGTACAACAAGAGAGTCGTTGGTATACTCTTTTTACTACTCCGGTGATATCACGCTGGATTTTTGGAGTGAGGAGGAGCTATTTAACGCCCGGACTCTCCCCTATGCCATCGGCTACTGTGGCGTGTTTTTTTCGGTGCTACTTATTGTCCTACCGTCAGAAGAATTCGATTGGCAGCAGTTTCGTGGTCTGAACTATCTACCGGCATTCGCCTTGCTCGTTTGCATTTCTGCCTACGGTTTTCTTATTGAAAAACTGGGCTTTATTGTTTGTAGCAGTCTATTTCTATTTGTTGGCAACTACCTTTTGGGTGAGAGAAAATGGCTGCGAATGTTGATCACTAGCCTTGGCATGTCGTTAGGTTTCTGGTTGTTGATGGATCAGCTGGGTATCTATCTCGCCAGAGGAGATTTCTGGATAGGACTTGCCAATGCTTGATGGCATTCTGCTAGGACTGAGCACGGTCCTCACGTTCCATAACCTACTGCTGGTATTTATTGGTTGTGCCGCGGGTACTGTGATTGGCATGTTGCCAGGCCTCGGGCCAATTTCAGCAATTGCGTTGATGATACCTGTGACCTACGGCTTTGACCCGGCGAGCGGCATGATATTACTCGCAGGTGTCTACTATGGGGCGATATTTGGCGGTTCCACGTCTTCTATTCTTATTAATGCGCCTGGGGTGGCAGGTACGGTGGCCACAGCCTTTGATGGTTATCCCCTTACCCAACAGGGAAAGGCCGGTAAGGCACTGGCCATTGCTGCCTATTCATCCTTTGCAGGTGGCACGATTGCGGCGGTATTACTGGTTTTACTCACGCCTTATCTGGCGGAAATATCTCTTGGGTTTCAGTCTGCCGACTACTTTGTCTTGATGGTACTGGGTTTGAGCCTGGTCGCTGCATTTTCGAGTAAAGGTGAATACCTCAAGGCATTGTTAATGACCATATTAGGTCTGATGTTATCGACGGTCGGTACGGATCTCACTGCTGGCGTACAACGCTTTACCTTTAACCGTATGGACCTTATTGATGGTATTAGTTTTCTACTTCTCGCCATGGCGACCTTTGCCCTGGCGGAAGCAATCATGATGGTGATCAGGCCGAACAATCAAACCATGGCGGAAATACCTGGGCTTGCCAGTTTGAAATTGTCGGGAAGGGAAGCAAAATCTATTGTCCCTAGCGTCGGCCGCTCCTCTTTACTCGGCTTTTTTGTGGGTACCCTACCTGGTGCAGGTGCGACAATAGCCTCATTTCTATCCTATGGCATGGAAAGAAATCTTGTCAGTAAAGCCGAGAGACAAAAGTTTGGTAAGGGTAGCCTTGCTGGGCTAGCAGCCCCTGAGTCTGCTAATAACGCGGCCTGTACAGGTTCATTTGTGCCCTTATTAACCCTTGGTATTCCAGGCTCTGGTACGACAGCCGTCCTGCTTGGCGCCCTTATCGCCTATGGCATTCAACCGGGCCCCAGATTATTTGTAGACGAACCAGAAATATTCTGGTCTGTAATCGTTTCAATGTATATCGGCAACGTTATTCTGCTCATATTGAATCTACCCTTGATTCCTCAAATCGCCAGACTACTCACCATACCAAGGCCCTATCTCATCCCCATCATCATGTTTTTTTCAATGATGGGCGTGTATCTGGTGTCCTTTAATCCATTTGATATTCAGATGATGGTGATCATTGCCGCCATTGCCGTGGTGCTCAGACTACTGGAATTTCCCATGGCACCGCTGCTACTTGGGTTCATTTTAGGCGGCATGTTAGAAGATAACCTTCGCCGTGCTATTACACTTTCTGATGGGAGCTGGGCATTCTTATGGGAACGCCCAATGACGCTAACCTTGATTGGCATCACCTTAATGGTGCTAGTCTCACCGGTCATTCGTGTACTGCTCGAACGGAAAGCTGCTCTGCCAATTTCCAGTGAATAAGCCTCTCTTGCCAGTCGCCCTACAAAACGTTAAGGTTTCGCCATTCACATCACATTTAATTGATCGGAGGTAAGTAAGTTATGCAATTGATGCTCTTAACACGCGCACCTGCGACGATTTCCCCTGCCTGACATTAAGCATCTGGTTGTTCGCCGTAGAGTGCTCTCAACACCTTGCACTTACTCAATATAGGAAACGGCATTGAACACCGACACGACTGAACATCTATCGCTTATTGACCTTGGTTGGAAGAATTTCTTCCAACAGCAACTTGATCCCGAATCAGACCTTATTCCTGCTCGCGTGGTACGGCAGGATGTGAATCGCTACCATCTCCTGGCCGAAACCGGGCCAATGATTGGCATCCTACCAGGTCGAACCCGGGTTGAGATTTCTTCCAAAGCAGAATTACCTACGGTTGGTGACTGGGTACTCGTCACCGAGCAACCCCAGGGTGATGAAGTCATCATTCAACAAACTCTTGATCGAAATACCAAATTTAGCCGCAAAGAAGCCGGTGACAGATATGAAGAACAGATTGTCGCAGCAAATATTGATACGGTATTTATCGTCTCTGGACTGGATGACAACTTCAATCCCGCACGTATAGAACGCTACCTGGTTATCTGTTGGAACAGCGGCGCAATCCCGGTCATTGTACTGAACAAGGCAGACCTTTGTGATGACCTTGAGCGCAAACTAGATGAAGTTCGACTCGTTGCGATGGATGCGCCTATCCATGTTATTTCTGCAATAAACAATGAAGGTATCGAACCGCTACTAGGATATATCAGCAAAGGGACCACGGTTGCTGTGCTCGGTTCATCTGGTGTGGGCAAATCAACCATGATTAACCTGCTTATTGGATACGATCACTTCAAGACAGGTGCTGTCAGAGAGGTTGATAGCAAAGGCAGGCATACCACGACTCACCGGGAGCTCTGCCCTATTCCTGGTGGCGGAATGATCATTGATACCCCAGGGATGCGAGAGATCCACATCTGGACTGAAGATCAACAACTGGACAACAGCTTTGAAGACATAGATGAACTTGCCCTGCATTGTAAATTTACAGACTGTGGTCACACCGGCGAACCTGGTTGCGCAGTAGAAGCTGGCTTAGAAAGCGGTGATATTGATCAGGACCGTTGGGATAGCT
>CBDUKY010000078.1:0-9869 GCA_965367925.1 uncultured Pseudomonadales bacterium
GGTAGGGGAGATCGTTTCTTCCTGGGTGGTATCACCAATTATGGCGGGCACCTTATCCTTCTTACTGTATATGAGCGTTCGGCGTTTTATCTTTGGTCATGTTGACCCCTATATTGCGGCGAAGCGATTTGTTCCTATCTACATGTTCCTGGTTGGCTTTGTGGTCGCCATGGTAACGCTGGTCAAAGGTTTGAAGCATGTTGGTCTGGAAGTTAGCTTCAATGAAGCGATTTTTTATGCCCTTGGCTCAGCGGGTGTAATTACAGTCATTGGTATTATTGCCCTGTCTCGCATCAAGCGGGTATCCGATTCAGAACAACACAATATTGTCACGGTTGAAAAGATCTTCGGCGTTCTAATGATCTTTACTGCTTGTTCTATGGCCTTTGCTCACGGATCCAACGATGTCGCAAATGCCATTGGTCCACTGGCTGCTATTAACGGCATTATTGAAAGTGGCGGTGTTGTTGCCCAGTCATCCGCCATGCCAACCTGGATATTATTCTTAGGTGGTGGCGGTATTGTTGCTGGTCTAGCCCTTTATGGTCACAAGGTGATTCGCACCATCGGCACGAGTATCACTGAGCTGACGCCAAGCAGTGGTTTTGCAGCAGAGCTTGCTGCAGCAACTACAGTGGTTATTGCCTCGGGTTACAGCTTGCCAGTTTCAACCACCCACACACTGGTGGGTGGTGTACTCGGTGTTGGTCTTGCCCGTGGTATTGCCGCATTGAATCTACGAGTCGTGGGCACAATTTTTGTTTCCTGGATGGTGACCTTGCCAGCAGGCGCCTTTTTAGCGATTATCTTCTTCTATATTTTCAAGTGGACGTTTGGCACCGGCTAAGAGACGGTGCCTCTAAGGAGGTTTTCTGTCTTTTCAAAATAAAGTCGTTGTCGTCACGGGTGGTGCTGGCGCACTAGGCCAAACGGTTGTGAATTGGTTTACGGCTGCCGGCGCCAGAGTTGCCGTGCTAGATGTCAGCGATGATGTGTTAGCCAGAGCCTTTCCCACACCTTCTGAATCTCATTCCTATATTAGCTGCGATCTTACCAATCGTGAGAGCACCGCGGACGCAATTGGTCGCGTATTACGAGAGTTTGATCGTATCGATGTGCTAGCCAATACTGCAGGTGGCTTTTTGATGGGTGATTCGGTGCATGAAACCAGCGATAAAACCTGGGACTTCCTGTTTGATCTAAATACCCGCTCGATTTTAAACACGTCGGCCGCCGTGGTGCCTGGCATGATCGGTCAAGGTGCTGGCAAAATTATTAATGTCGCGGCCCGTGCCGGTAATGCAGGGGCTGCACTCATGGGGCCTTACACTGCGTCAAAAGCCGCGGTAATGAGACTCACCGAGAGTATGGCACTAGAGCTTCGGGAACAGGGTATTAACGTTAATGCGGTGATGCCAAGCCTGATTGACACACCACGGAATCGGTCAGATATGCCAGATGCTGACTTCTCGAAATGGGTACATCCACTGGATATTGCCAGTGTCATAGGCTTTCTTGCCTCTGATGCTGCTGCCGCCGTCCATGGCGCATGTATACCTGTTGATGGCTTGAGCTAGGCTAGCTAACAAATATTCCAACATAGTGATAAAGGGGCAACGCAAATGGAAGATTGGATTCTATATGAGGTGAAAGATAGCATCGCGACTGTGACGATCAATCGTCCGGAAAAGCGCAATGCCATGACTTACAAGATGCTTGGTGAGTTTATCGAGACCATGCAGAAAGTCGGCGAAGATGATGCGGCAAGAGTCGTCGTGCTCACCGGTACAGCTGGTTCATTTTGTGCTGGTACTGACCTTGCAGATCTAAATACCATCCCAGGCGAAACCAGAGGACTACGTGGTAGTGCTGAGGAGAAGTCTCGTTGGTGGCCGATTACTGCTTGCCCCAAACCTGTTATTGCAGCAATTGATGGGCCTGCTGTGGGTATGGGTGCGGAGTTTACTTCCCAGTGTGATATTCGTCTGGCTTCTAATCGTGCGCGTTTCGCCTGGAACTTTGCCCATCGAGGTCTGGTACCTGATACAGGTGCAGGTAGTTGGCTATTACCACGCTTGATAGGACCATCCCAGGCACTCTGGTTACTTTATTCTGGTGAATTTATTTCAGCCGAAAAGGCTCTCGAACTAAACTATGTCAACGAGGTGTTATCACCAGAGGAACTGTTGCCACGGGCCTATGAGGTGGCAAATACAATTCTGCAAGGTTCGCCATTTTCCCATCAGCGAATCAAAGCGCTTGTCTACGAGGGGCTGGGATTGGATGTCGGTGCCCATATGGAAAACCATACAACCGCACTTGCCGCATGTTTTAAATCTGAAGATCACAAGGAAGGTGTCGCATCCTTCCTCGAGCGTCGTCCAGCGACGTTTACGGGTAAGTAGTGACCAGGATCAAGCCATGGCAGCAGGTGAGTACAAGCCTGCTGGCTGAGTGTCGCATTTTCAATTTAAAAAAGAGTGTTGCCGTATCGCCAAAAACTGGTAATACCCATGATTTCTTTTTTATTGAAACCGCCGACTGGGTAAACATTGTGCCGATCACGGCTGACAATGAAGTCGTGTGTATTCGGCAGTTCCGCCATGGTAGTCAGAATATTACGCTAGAAATTCCAGGTGGTATGGTTGATCCAGGAGAGGACCCAGCCTACTCTGCGGTACGTGAATGTCTGGAAGAGACTGGTTATGAGGTGACACAAGTAGAGTCGTTAGGTGTCTTGGAGCCAAATCCAGCAATATTTGAAAATCGCGTACACACCTATGTTGCCAGGGATGCAAAGCGGGTCTCTGAGATACAAAATACGTCTACAGAAGAAACGGAAGTCGTGCTGATTCCCCTCGATGAAATACCGGCGCGTCTCACCAATGGCGAGATTGATCACGCCCTTGTGGTGGCGACTCTTTGGCGATTGTTGTATCAGCTAAAAGTCTGATCAGGACTTGCGTGGGATTGATATCTTGCCTTCGATATTGCGAGTCCGAATGTCGCCATTACCCTTGCTGCCAAGCGAAAAATCACCTTCAATGTCCGCTGCATAAACACTACCGGTACCGTCGTTTTCAATCGTCACTGAACC
Organism: uncultured Pseudomonadales bacterium; assembly: GCA_965367925.1. Taxonomy (GTDB): domain Bacteria; phylum Pseudomonadota; class Gammaproteobacteria; order Pseudomonadales; family Azotimanducaceae; genus JAHRVQ01. Next base: position 3,098 of record CBDUKY010000078.1, read on the forward strand.
CGCAACGCCAGAGACCCTGATTGATCCACTGCCATCGGAACCAATATTAACGTCGCGTTTCACGTCTTCGATTTCTATGTCCCCGGAGCTATCCCGCATCACCGTCACACTGCCACTAACGCCCCGAATATCAATATCGCCAGAGCTGTCACTGGGGATCACAACATTGCCATCTACATCGCGAATATTAATGTAATCGGCGCTGTCTTGAACGCTCAGGTTACCCTTGTGGGTTGCCACTGTGATTGAGCCAGAGGAATCACGTAGTTTTAGGTCTCCTTTGGTATTACGCAGGCGAATGTCACCAGAGCTGTCATTCAAGCTCAACAACGTCACATCAGAGATTACAATATCGCCGCTAGAGTCACGTATTTGCGCAACCATAGATGCTGGCATCATGATTTCCACGTCCATTGTCGCGTAACCGGCACGCCAATCACTGTCCTTGTAGGGAATGAGCACGGTGGCTTCCAACACATCACCGTGGACTTCAAAGTTAATATCCATACGGCTTAAGTATTTTTGCCTATCGGTGCAGACATGGCCACGAAAGTGAAGTTTGTCATCGTCACTGGCGGTAATCTCCAGTTCGCCAGCCAGAGCGTTAAATCGGAGTTCCGTAAATGTGTTGGCGGGATAGTCGTATTTGACAACCTTTGACTCACTGCAGCGTGCAAAGGCTGTATTCGTCATAGCCCCCAGAGTGACGGTGAATAAGGGCAGTAGTAGTGCTTTGCTGAGTAATTTCATGTTGATAAAACCTGACTTTACAAGCTTAGACTGCAGCTGGCGGGATTTGGTTTGAATCTAATGGCCAAAAGTTGGTTGTTCGCTTTCCGCCGTAGGCAGTGTGGTTGTGCGATTGTACTTCTCAAGCTCATTGTAGAGGATCATGGATTGTATCTCGTCAACATATTCATGGCCCCGTTCAGAATAATTCTGCAAGCCTGTTGCGAGTTCAATGCCACTTAGCTTTTCCTCGGCTTCACGTTGCTGCTTCCGTACTGTGCGAAGCTTCTGGTATGCAGGGTGTGAATTGATGGTATGGACATAGTATCGAACACTATCCTGGACACTATCGAATGTTGCCACCTCGTGCTTCAAATCCTTCTTTCTATCCCCGGGGGTGATGCCGCAGCCAGGTGTAAAACACCAGAGGCCGAACAGATTATTGCCCATTTTGGCGAACCTAGATGTACCCCAGGCTGATTCGTTTGCTGACTGTGCCAGAATCAAAGAGGCCGGCACTATATCGGTTCTAGGTAAAAGCTCCTCAATCAGTACGGCTGGTGGCTTGCTGTCCGCTTCTTTCAGGCGATAGTGGTCGGCCAGTTGTCTAAGCTTTTGCTCTTCACCGGCGGTAATGCTCTTTGGATTCAAGCTCTTCAAAAAATTGCGATCCGCGAGTACTTCATCATTGACCTTGCGAACCATTGGTAACATAAAGCCGAAGAAATCTCGTTTTTTCGCCTTGACGTCTTTATAGGCTGAGAAGTTTGGAATACCGCTGGGATTACTCATAAATTGCGGAGATGATCTTGGCTTTGCTTGCACGCTATCACCCGTTGTGGGACTAGCAGATGCGCCATCAGGTAACGCTGAAGCCATATCTGGATGAGTCTTATAGTGGAACATGGCGATACCGATAACGGTAATCGCCATGACTAACACAATGGAATACTCAGACCATTTCATGGCTGTGAATCCTTGCCTCAGGCGTCGGGATCTCGAATAACCAGTAGGCGTACTTCTGTCATATCTTCAATGGCAAATTTAACGCCTTCACGGCCAAGTCCACTTTCCTTCACACCACCGTAAGGCATGTGATCAACTCGCCAGGACGGTACATCACCAATGACAACACCACCAACTTCGAGGGTGTCCCAGGCCTTTTGCATCTTGTATAGATCCCTGGTGAAAATACCTGCCTGCAATCCAAACTGACTTGCATTGACAGTTTTCAGCGCCTCATCAAAGTCAGAAAACTTCGCCAGATTAGCAAGTGGGCCAAAGGCTTCCTGGGTGTTTGCACTACAGGTCGCAGGCACGTTCTCGAGCAGGGTGGCTTGCAGCATACTGCCGTCTCGTTCCCCACCACAAAGTAGTGTGGCACCTGCGGCAACGGCTTCTTTGATCCATGCATCTAACCGTGAAGCTTCTTTTTCAGAAATCATCGGCCCAATAAAGGTTTCCGGATCTTTGGGATCACCCATTTTCAGCTGGCTAGTTTTAGCCACGAGTTTCGTCTTGAAGGCATCATAAATTGCTTCATGGACAATAATACGTTGTACCCCGATACAGCTTTGTCCGGATTGATAAAAGGCACCAAAGATGATGCGTTCAACGGCATCATCAATATCAGCATCCTCGTCAACAATAACGGCTGCATTGCCACCAAGTTCGAGAATGACCGGTTTTTTGCCTGCCTTGGCTTTGAGTTCCCAGCCAACAGCTGGTGAACCGGTAAAGCTTAAGAGTTTGAGCCTTTCATCGACAGTAAAGAGATCTGCCCCGGCTCGCTTGCAAGGCAGGATCGAAAATGCCCCTTCAGGTAAGTCTGTTTCTGCTAGCACTTCCGCGATAATCAATGCACCAATAGGCGTCAAGCTAGCGGGCTTTAAGATAAAAGGCACACCAACCGCAAGGGCAGGTGCAATCTTGTGAGCAGCTAGATTGAGCGGGAAGTTAAACGGGCTAATAAACGAGCAAGGACCAATGGGCACGCGTTTCCACATACCAGTGTAACCACGCGCCCTGGGGCTAATGTCGAGCGGCATGACCTCGCCAGTAATTCGCACACTTTCTTCTGCAGCGATCTGAAAGGTGTCGATTAGCCGGGTAACTTCACCTTTTGCATCCTTAATCGGTTTGCCTGCTTCAATACACAGGGATTCGGCAAGTTCATCGAATCGCTCCTTAAAGCGCATAACACAATGCTCAAGTACGGCCTTGCGTTCATAGGCAGCCATTTTTGCGCAGGCTTCTTCCGCGTCACAAGCAGCCTGAATGGCTTTATCAATAGTATCCGCATCTGCCATGGCAACAGACGTTGCCACTTCACCTGAGAACTTGTCGATCACCTGCAAGTCCTCGTTAGCATAGACTGCCTTATTAGCGAGGTAGTAGGGGTACTTTTCTTTCAACATATTTGTTCTCCCTTAACTTTGTAAATGAAGTCAGTCTAGATTGATGCTGCAATTTCACCGAGTCGTTTGGTGAGTAGCATGTTTTCACGATAGTCAATTGGCAAGACAATCAAGCTTGGGCCTTCTTCAGCAAAGGACTGTTTGAGTGCTGGAATCAGGTCAGCAGACTTATTGACCATATGTCCGTGCCAACCAAAAGCGTCGGCAAGTTGTGCCCAATTTGGATTGTTAAAGGCAAGATCAGTATGACTACCAAATTGTGATTCTTGTTTCCAGGCAATCAGACCATACTGGCCGTCTTCCCATACCATCACTGTGATATTAACGTTAAGTCGTTTGGCAGTTTCCATTTCCTGCACATTCATCATAAAGCCGGCATCACCGCAAATAGCCAGCACATTATTCTTACCCTTGCTCACCATGCCGGCGGCAATTGCACCAGGTAAGGCGAAACCCATTGAGCAAAAACCATTTGGAATTAGACAGGTGTTAGGTTCGTGGCACTGGTAATGGCGGGCGATCCACATCTTGTGTGCACCGACATCTGATAGCAGTACATCATTTGGTCCCATGACTTCACGGACATCCCACAATACCTTCTGGGGTCGGATTGGGCCTTCAACATCATCATCCTTGTGTGCAGCCAGTTCGCCGCTCATCACCTCGCGCGCGCGAGCTTGAGAACTAAAGTCCCAATCAGGGACGCCGTCTTTATCGGCCCGCTCATTGAACATCCAGAGTGTATGAGCTAGATCGCCGACAATCTCCCATTTTGGATGGTAGGCCTCGTCGATTTCAGCAGGTAAGAAATCCGCGTGGACGATAGGTTTTTCACCATTTGGATTCCACAGGCTAGGGTGATATTCCACCATGTCGAATCCAAGGGTAATAATCAGGTCAGCGGCTTCAATAGCATGAAATACCACGTCTCTTGCTTGTAAGCCTGCGGTGTAGAGGCAGTAGGGCGCATCCATATCAACACAACCCTTGGCCATAAAGGTGCTAATGACGCCAATGCCGGTTTTTTCGCAGAATAAACGTAGTTGTTTTGAGGCTCGTGTACGAATGCATCCATTACCCGCCAGGATGATTGGATTCTTGGCATTCTTGATAGCTTCCCAGGATCGATCGACTGCCTTGTCATCAGCGACAGGGCGGCGGAATCGAACAGGTTGGATTGGTTGCTTGCTTGTCTCGTGCTTGGCGATATCTTCAGGCAGTTCAATCAAAACCGCGCCTGGCTTCTCTGTTCGGATCAGGCGTACACCCTTGCGAATGATTTCCGGAATTGTGTTTTCGTTGAGTACTGTTTGAGACCATTTGGTCACTGGCTTAAACATACTAACCACATCCATAACCTGGTGTGATTCTTTGTGCAGACGTTCTGAAGAACCTTGCCCGGTCAAGACCAACATGGGGGCACGGTCCATATTTGCATCGGCAACACCCGTGATCAGGTTGGTTGCGCCTGGTCCAAGTGTACCAAGGCAACCTGCTGGTTCGCCTGTGAGCCGACCATAGATTTCTGCCATAAAGGCTGCGCCTTGTTCGTGTCGGCAGAGTACAAACCGAATTTTGTCTGATTTCTCCAACGACATCATAAAGTCGGCATTTTCTTCGCCAGGTACGCCGTAGATATATTCTATTCCTTCAGTTTCCAGACATTTCACAAACAAATCTGATGCTTTCATTATGCTTCTTCCTTGGGCGGGTAATTGAGGAGCCATTATGGCCAGACATAGCAAGGATGAGAAGGGGCAAGTCAGCGATATCGAACAAATTATCCTGCCGGGATGAGTAGGCGGTATAAGCCTGTGAAATTGTCATGTTGCGGCGCGATAACGTGAGGCGCGTTTGATGGCGAGGTTAATCTTCAGGCATCTCGCTGGCAAGTCAGGGCCTGAGTCGAACCCAGCCTGTTTCAATATTTTCGTCACCATCCTCGTAGCCTTCATCACCAGGTAGGACGAGTTCGCGATTGCTGTTCACTCTTGCTCGCTCGTCGGGCAGGTTAGCACGTGCCGATTCGATCACTTGATCAGCAGAATCAAATTTAGCGAGGCTGCGAACCATTCTAAGGGTTGGGCTCATTAGTACCATCTCACCCTTTGCTTCTCGCTCGAGAATCTCCGCTGGTGAAAACCATTCCGAATGTACGAGTTCATGGTCATCATGCTGGGGAAATTGATTCCTCGGCATGCGAGAGACAAAAAACCGCGCATCAAATCGGCGGGGTGGACCAACCGGGGTCACCCATCTCGCCACATAGTGCATTTGACCCACGTCCAGCAGTAGATTTTCTTTGTCGATTATCAGTGGGAAATTGTCGCTATTTTCATTGACGCGATCACGATGCTCGTCGAATCTCGCTTGTACTTCTGGTTTGATCATTTCTAGCGGCGACTGGTCATGTTTATTAATAGCAAGCAGAATGCCGGCTTCCTCAAAAGCTTCACGAACGGCGGCGACATAATAGGCAAGCCCACCACGTTCCAGCCCCATCAGTTCGCTTGCCTGTTCATCAGAGCGATGAGCAGAGATATGCTCAAAGGTTTCAGGGTCGTCATTGACGTCAACGGAGCCACCGGGGAATACCCACATGCCCCCGGCAAAAATGGTATTTGCGTTCCGCTCCATCATAAATATCTGTAGGTCAGGTTTGTCATCCACCAGCATGACGGTGGCGGCGGCGCGAATTGGGACTGTTTCAGGATCAAAATCATTCATAGATGCCAAACCCTACGCCAGTTGGTCGGTTGAGTACATATTGACACTGATATTGTGTTGCGCTTGCGTGCCATAATAGCAAACAGCAATGCGCCAAATCGGCGCTAAAGGACAGCTGGTAATGAAAATGGCAATAATGATTCGTGCAATGGGAATAGGGTCTATTTTATTCCTGATGGTGAGCTTCTCGTCTCTGGCAAATGCAGAGTCACACCTGGTTAAGCTTGAGGACGGCAGCCAGATCCAGGGTGAGGTTGTCGGCATGAAAAATGGCCAATATATGATTCGTAGTGAATCCCTTGGCACCATCTATATTGACTCGGCGAAGGTTCATAGTATTTCTAAGGATGAAGGTATTCGCGAAACGGACACTGCATCGGAGCAAAATCTACTGCAACAAATGGCCGGTAGCCAGATGCAATCGATCCAACAAAGTCTACTGGGTAATGCGGAACTAGTTGGTAGTATTATGAGCTTGCAGAGTAACCCTGATATGCAAGCTGTCCTCAATGACCCAGAAGTGATGGCGATGGTGCAACGATTTGATTTTGAGGCGCTCAGAAACAACCCCAAAATTCAAAAGCTGATGGGAAATGCCGAGGTGCAAAAAATTCAAGCCAGCGCAGCACCCTAGCATCGAAAGATTAGCTACTTCCTACCTTTAAGCAGATCGACAAGGTATCGACCAGTCTCGGAGCTTTTGCTCTTTGCAATTTTTTCCGGGGTGCCTTTCGCAATGACCTTGCCACCTTTCGGACCACCATCTGGACCAATGTCGATAATCCAATCCGCCGTCTTGATAACATCAAGATTGTGTTCAATGACGGTGACACTATTACCAGCATCAACGAGTCGATTCAGTACAGTCAGCAGTTTTCTTACATCATCGAAATGCAAAC
>CBDUKY010000079.1:0-9806 GCA_965367925.1 uncultured Pseudomonadales bacterium
TTGAGAACATAGTAGCCTCGTTAGGTAGTCCGAGATTTATTGTTAGAAGTGCCAGGTAAAATCTAGTTAAAGAGAATCGTCATGGAGCGTCAAGGAAACTCAAGAGGTGGTTACTACCGTCTGTCATTCTTGGGTGATATTACTTCGATATTTGTGATGTGGTTCACAATTTTTAGGCGATTAATCGCGTCTGCTCGATTGGCCATGAAGCTAATTGCTGGGATGATGCTTCTAATTGTACTTGCAGGCTGTCAGGTTAGTGACTCATCTGGTATCGCTGGCAATGACTATAATGCAGTGCAAATAGCGCGTTTTCTCGATTCAAAGGCAGTTAATCCCATCAGGTTTGCTGGTGATCCCTACCGAATTCCAGGTAACAGGGAGCAGGAGCAATCATCTTCGTTGCCGCAATCTGTATGCGCTGTTAGGTATATTGATGAGGCGCGGACAAGCTACAAGCTTTTAACCTATCCATCGGCTCAGGCGGCAGTCGATGCGGGTGATTTTGTTACGCATACCTCAGCCTGTGGTACCTGCTCAACCTTGCGAGACCTTGCTGTTTACTTGCGTCGGCCAAATCTTACTGAACCTGTGCGACGTTGCGCGATGCTCGGAATGGTAAGGCCGTTAGCGATGAGCTGTCTAATGGAAATTGGTTTTACCGAGGCATGCGCTGAGACCTGGTATTACAATGCAAAGCAGACTGCAAAGGCATGTGGGCTAATATGTTTAAAGTCATGGCTCAGAGGTTCACCATTCAATCATTCAGACGGTAGCCTCAATTCTTGTCTTGCCTGTGACGAACGGGTATCGGGTCCAGTGTTCAAGGCTGTGGCAGGCAGGACTAGAAGGAATTCTGGTATCACTACTGCGATTCAAAGACCTGCCGATGAAATTGAGAAGCTAGATCATAACTACTAGTTACCGCTAACTATAGACTAAAGGGGGTATCAGGCGGGATGAGCTTTACAGACCTGTTTTCAAGGGTGGTGCCAAGATGAACAAGGAAGCTACCAATGCCTGCCGCACCTTGCATATAACCAGTTTGCCTTTCTAAGAATTCTGGATTGCTTCGATGTTCAGCTTGCTGCCAGGAAAGCCCATCTGTGGTATCACCATGTTCGATCATATGATTCGCAACACGCTGGGCAAAATCTAGATAATGAGGGTTGTCGGTTTCATGGTAGAGATAAAGCGCATAGTCACCAATGCCTGCATCTCCACAGCACTGGCCATGGTTTTGCCATAGACCGCGACTTCTGGTTTCCGGTGCACCTGTAGATTCCAGGCCGAGAAAATTATCTTCAAGCCAACTAAAGTATTTGCGATCTTCAGTCAGCATTGCCAGCAGGTACATAAGACGACCGGTACCTGCAGGGCCGTGGCAAACACCAAGATAGAAGGTCCTCGCTGGTTGCTCTTCTTCGGTATGACACACAAGAAAGCCCTTATCCTGCTCGTAGGTTTTTGCCATCACATATTCAGCAGCGCTAATTGCGGCATCCAGATATCGCTGGTCTTTAGTTTCCTTGTATAAGTCTGCAAAGAAGTAGCCAACACCTGCGCTGCCGTGGGCAAAGTTTGGCGCGGTGAAGGGGAAGGCCATATCGACCATCATTAACCATTTCGTACCCTGCTCTGTTTTTTCACCCACTTCCAAAAGCCTATCGGCAATTTGAATCGCGCGATCGAGGGGGGCATCACCAAATCCGAATCGATGGGCATAGATATAAATAAGTCCGGTACCGGCGGAGCCTACAGAAAAATCAATGACTTCACGTTCGCCGGTGATGCCGGTGATATCTGAAAAAGGAATAGGTTCAATCCAACCAATACCTGCACCGATTTTCGTTGCTTGATCGGTAAGCTTTTGTAAGGCGCGTTCCGCACCGCCGAGATACTTCTTGTCGTTGGTCAGGTTGTACAGTTCATGCAAGGTAAAAATATATCCGGGCCAGCCACTGTAAATACCGCAGGTAATAAACTTGTTCTCAGCAATCTGGGCCAGCACATAGTCCAACAGATCATCGCCAGCGGCGACAGCAGTTGTCCGGTAGCTTTCATCTCCCGTAGCCGCGAACAATTCTAGATAAAACGGAATGATGCCTGCACTACCATGGTAGAAAGTATGGGTCGGTTTGCTGTCCGGTATTCGGTTCCAGCAGATGCCTGAATTTGTTTCGACTTGATTGCTAGCGATAAATGCTTCTACACGTGCGGCATGATCCAGATAGTCCACGATGCCTTCCCCCGATGGTTATTTGCGACCTACAGTGTTGTTGCAAAGGACGGTTCAAGTCAACCGCAGGTCGCAAGTCTAATCTGAGCGGAATTCTCTGATAGGCTTCCAAAACCACCAGATCATTGCTGTTGCGGCAATAGAAATGACGCCGCCCATGACCATGGTGTTGCCAGCGCCAATTGCGCCGGCCCAGGCACCAACCCAGATTGTGCCGATATTGTTGGCGGTCTGCGCAGCGAGGATCATCAAAGCATAGGCCCGGCCACGCATATGATCTGGTGTTGTTAGCATCACTGTTGTCTGACGTACGGCCACAGTAACCGCGTCAGCTGCACCAAGTAGGCCGATCATTAACATGCCAACTAGCAGCGAGTTAGCGAGACCGAAACCAAACAGAATAAAACCATAGGCAAATGACGCATAAAGGACCAGCATGCCCTTTGCTCTGAATGCGACAAAGAGCAAAGCCGCAAAAGAACCGAGTATGGCGCCAGCGGAATTGGCAGCACCCAGCATGCCAGTGGCACTGGCGCCGCCAGCAAATAATCCAAGGGCAAGAACTGGCAGTATCTCCCGGTAAAACGACGCGGTTGTGATACCGATATCAAGCAAAAACAAGCCCGGCAAAATTGGGTGGCTGGCGACATATTTGAAGCCATTCCTGGTTTGTTGAAGTTGAGAAGGTTTTTCCTCGTCAAGATCATTTCCTTCTGCGACACCTGCAGCCTTGATCAATCGAGGTGCGAATGCCGCGATTCCAGCAATGATGCCTGATAGTAGAAAGACTTCTGTTAGTCCCATGCTGACAGCGACAAATGCGAATAATAGTGGTCCTGCAATAGCGGCAGCGTTGGACGATGCTGTATCAGTTGAAACGGCTAACATTAGATCGTCTTTTGGGACTACGATCGGTACCAGCGCGGCCCTCGCAGGACCAGCCAACATATGGGTGCCAGCCATAATCGCGATGCTTAAGTATACGAGTATTGGTGTGAGGAGTCCGCTGCTGTTCATTATCCACAGACCAATCATCACCAGGGCAGAGACACCATTGGCGTAGCTCATAAGCTTCTTTCGATCGACGCGATCTGCGAGGTTTCCAGCCCAGAGTGAAACGGGTACCTGAACCACGAGTTGAACTACGCCAATCAAGCCAACTAGATAGGCAGAACCGGTTTCATCGAGCAGCCATTGTGCGGTGCCAAGAATTCTCATCCAGCTCACAATCGACCCGGTCATCAATACAATCCATAAGGTCCGATAATCAGCGTAGCGAAACGCATCCCAGGGTTTTGCTTTGGTGGTACTCAAGAGTGCAGCCTTGTCATGGGTCGGGAGCGAATGCTACCACCCAGAATAGCGATAGCACAGGTTCGGTAACACGCCGAGTAGTGTATGGCGTTGTTCCAATGTAGGATTTACCTGTTATCGACCTCGGCAGCACTTGTGATACCCATGACAGAAGAAGAAAACACAGACTTTCGCAGCGGCCCCCTAACCGGTGTGCGTATTTTGGATTTGTCCTCAGTTGTCTCGGGTCCCATGGCGGCGGTCGTGTTAGCTGATCAGGGGGCAGATGTCATTAAAGTTGAGCCGCCGGGCTGGGGTGATGGGATTCGCGGTCTAGGCGCGAGTCGAAACGGCTTGTCTGCCATCTTTTCTCTCATTAACCGGAATAAAAGATCCATTGGAATTAATTTGAAGCACCCGGAAGGTCAGGCGCTGGTTAAGTCGTTAGCAAGTAATGCAGATGTTGTTTTACAAAACTATCGACCAGGAAAGATGGATCGTCTTGGGCTTGGTTATGATGCGCTCTCAGCAGTCAATCCTGCGCTTATCTACGCGTCAATTTCCGGTATGGGTGAAGTGGGTCCTTATGCGGAACAAAAAGTCTATGACTATGTAATTCAAGGGATGAGTGGTGCGCTGGATGCCCAGGCTGAGAATGGCGAACCAAAAATGGTGAGAACAATTGTCTATGACAAGGTCACAGCATTGACCACGGCCCAGGCCATCACGTCTGCACTTTTTGCCAGAGAAAAGGGCGCCGGTGGCCAGCATGTAAAAATAGCAATGCTGCATGCAGGTATCTATTTTAACTGGCCAGACCTTATGTGGAATTACAGTTTCAAAGGGGAAGGGGTTCAGTTAGCCGGAGACCTGGCTGATATGTATCAAATTAGCCATGCGAAAGATGGCGCGATTGTGTCCCATCATCTGGGCGCTGACACTTCCGAATATAGTACGGACGAGTTGCTTGAGATACTGGCTCATAATGATATTCCAGTCTCACGAGTAAATCTTCGCCATGAGGTTGCCGATGACCCCCAGGTGAAAGCGTTGGGATTGTTGGAAGATACCGTGCATCCTCGTGGTGGTCCAATGCAACTACCGAAAGCGCCAGTGTCCTTTTCTAAAACACCCGCTCAACATCAGCATCACTCCCCTGAAGTGGGTCAACACACGGTTGAAATACTCTCGGAACTTGGGCTTGAGTTTGAAGAAATGCAATCGCTAGCACGAAAAGGCGCGATTGGTTAAGGGGCGGTCTTGCACCATCTAGTATAGAAAATGCTATTGTTTTGCTAGAAAAAAATCGTGAAGAGAATTTTGGATAATTTTATAGGAGCAGTTGATGAAACAAGTTGCGGGCAAGGTTGCCTTTATTACCGGGGGTGCAAGTGGGCTAGGACTAGCGATGGCGAGGTCTTTTACCGCAGCAGGGATGAAAGTTGCGATAGCTGATATTGAAGAGACTGCACTTCAAGCCGCGCGAGTTGAGTTCGAAGATACTAATGCAGATGTCATTGCCATAAAAGCAGACGTGACTGATCGTGAGGCCATGCAACGGGCCGCAGATGAAACCATCGCAGCCTTTGGTAAGGTCCACGTGCTTTGCAACAATGCAGGTGTGGCCATTAGCGGCAATATTCTTGATATGACCTACAAGGACTGGGATTGGGTGAATCGCGTCAATCTTGATGGAGTTGTCAATGGCATGGTGACCTTCGGTAACCTGATAAAGTCCCATGGTGAAGGTGGTCATATTGTTAATACCGCATCCATGGCAGGGCAGATTGGTGTGCCAGGCTTGAGTGTTTATAACACCACCAAGTTTGCTGTCGTGGGTATGTCTGAAGCCATCCGAGGAGACCTTGAACCTTTCAATATTGGTACTTCTGTATTGTGTCCAAGTTTTGTTGAAACAGATATCTACACCTCTGAACGAAATCGTCCCGGTGAGCTAGGTGGTGAGACCGCGTCGAAATTTGATCTAGCACGGGAAGATGGCAGCGCGGTAAGCGAATTGCCAGGGATTATGCCAGCGTCTGTCATCGGCGATATGGTGCTTCACGCGATACAAAATGATGTGTTCTATATTTTGAGTCACGGCCACCTCAAGGAAGCTGTTGCCACCCGGGGGCAAAATCTAAGTGATGCATTTGATTACTGGATCGCCTACCGACAAGAGCACAATGTCTAGCCATGACAGACTCAAACGACACGCATACAACTAATTGGAAGGAAAATGGTATTAAGGTGATCTCTGGGGATCATCTTGATACTAATACACCCCAGACTCCGGGCATGACTCGTGCCGCGGCGATTAACTATGCAACAGCAGGCGCTAATAAGCTCTGGGCAGGTACTGTTGAGATTCACCCAGATGCAAAAACCGGTGCACATCATCATGGTGCGCTAGAGAGTATTATTTACATTATTAGTGGGCGAGCGCGGATGCGCTGGGGCGAGAAGCTCGAATATGTTTGTGAAGCGGGTCCAGGGGATTTTATCTTTGTGCCGCCCTATGTGCCGCATCAAGAAATAAATGCCTGTGAGGATGAAGCTTTGCAATGCGTATTGGTACGCAGCGATCAGGAAGCTGTCGTTATCAATCTAGATATTCCTGTTGTCGAAGATCCACAAGGCATGCACTGGGTTGATCCAATCCATGCTGCACCACCGGAACACTAGCCGCAGCTGGGATTAAGGGTCTGACCTTAGTACGCTGATAAGTACCTGGGCATGTTCGGCTGCTTGTATGCCAAGTGGGGTTAGGTAGCCGCCATCAACCTGGGTAATGAGGTGCATATCAAACAATCGTTTCGCTGAGGCAATTCGTTCTGGCGCGGCTTCATGGTGAATTTTTAAACCTGACTGTGAGCTTTCTAGCGTGAACAAGTTTAATAGTTCTACATCTGCAAAAAATTCCTTGCTGAGTTCCACCCTGATATCCTCCCAGTTCTATCTCTATTGCTTGCAGGCTAACACGGAAATCATCCGCGCTGGTATGGGCTTTTCTAGCTTGCGGTATCGAGCTGGGCAATACAGCGTAGAACCTCTGCTTGATAGGTTTTGCCCCGTTCATTGAATAAATCCAGAACATTGAGTGAAGTAGGGACATAACCAAAGCCAATTTGTAGACCTGGATGCCACTGAAAAATCGATCCGCCCAGACCCATCCAACCATAAAAGCCCTCGCGTCCTTCGTGAAAGGCCTTTTCTAATGTAGGGGCGTCTGCCTCAGGTGCACTAAATTGCGCCACACCGCCCTGGGTAAAGGTGGTGGTCATAAAGCCCATATCTGATTTGATAGGCTCATCATGAAGCGATTGCCAGGCACCTTCACTTAAATATTCTGTGCCTTCCCATTTACCGCCAAGAGACATCATAGCTGCAAGCTTTGCTAGCCCCCTTGCTGAACAGTTAGCGGCGGCTGAAGGTGTTTCACCCATCGCAACGGCTGGTTCATTGAAAAAGGCTATTCTGTCCATGCCAACATAGGGTGGCGGTGCGCCCCTGGTCGTTCCCTTGCGTGCACCTGGCAGGAGACGGGCAAGTCTGCCAATGGTCTGAAGAATATTGTGTTCTACTTTTCTGCCAGCAAAGCGAGGTTTAAGACCTTGCAAAAATTGAAAGCCAGCACTCAATGGGAAAACTTTAGAGACTCGTGAAAGCTGGTATTCCTTAAGACCAATATTAACGTCTACGTTCATCGGGCCGCTGATGCTCTCTAGATAATACTCACCCATGGTTCGCCCCATCGGATCGACCCGGCGAAATACCTCATTAACAATCCAGCCTCTGGTGACCGCGTGATATTCCCTTCTGCTACCAGCTTTCCTGAATTTTTGTGTCTGGGCCTCGATAATGCGACCGATCTTATTTGCTTTGATGTTCTCTGGCAGTAGATCTATAGGGTCGATTGAAGTATCAAATGCAGCTAGTCCAGCCTCGTGGCGCATGAGCTCAGCCACAGTCAGTTCTGACTTGCCGTTATTGCCAAATTCAGGCCAGTATTCGGTGATTTTTGCCTTGTAGTCGAGCAGTCCCTTGTCGACCAGGGATGCCATGGCAATGGATTCCAGGCTCTTGCCGCTACTAAATATGTTGACCAGGGAATCAGGGGTGAAGTCCGTGTCGTCGATGGCGGTTGCCCAGAGGTCAACAACCTTCTCGCCCTTGTAGTAAACGCAAAGCTGATTATTCCGCTCTGCGAGGGTTTCCATATTGTGTTGAAAAAGCGTCCTGACAGATTCAAAGCCAGGTGCCACGGTACCCTCGATTTTAATTGAATGATTTTTGTCTTGGCTCATGAGCTTCCTCGTTGGTTACGGAGGCAGCATAAGTCGATATGGCCAGGTTGACCAGTGGGTTTCATCGAAGTGTTCTGGTCATTGTTATCTGGTCAGGAAAAATTAACGATTAAGACCGGCTAACGACTAGCCAAGGACGTCATCAGCGACAAAATACTGTGGGTCCTCGATAACGTTTACTTCGACCAGACTGCCAGCTTTTTTCAGTAGTCGTCGGCATTCATCGCTCAGATGCACAAGATGCAAAGTCTTGCCAGCATTTAAATATCGATCTGCCAGGGTATCGATAGCCTCGAGTCCAGAATGGTCTGCAACCCGTGATCTGGCAAAGTCGATAATTACATCATCGTTATCCTGAGCCGGATTAAAGCGCTCAAGGAACGAGGTCACCGAGCCAAAAAATAGAGGACCAGTGACTGCATAGACAGTGGAGCCTTGATGATCTTCTTTCGCTTCGATCAGAATATGTTTTGCATGTTCCCAGGCGAATACAAGTGCCGATACGATGACACCGATGACCACGGCTATTGCAAGGTCTGTTGCCACAGTCACAGCGGATACCATGATTAATACCAGTGCATCACTTCGAGGTACCTTTCGAATGACTCGAAAACTACTCCATTCAAAAGTACCAATCACAACAATAAACATCACCCCTACCAGCGCGGCGATTGGAATCTGCTCAATAAGTGGTGATGCCACGAGAATAAAAACCAGCAGTGAGAGTGCTGCGGTAATACCAGAGAGTCGTCCCCGACCGCCTGAATTGACGTTGATCATGCTCTGACCAATCATTGCACAACCACCCATGCCACCAAAAAAGCCAGTCGCTGTGTTGGCAATACCTTGCGCCACACATTCTCGATTACCCCGGCCTCGGGTCTCTGTCACTTCATCAACGAGGCGTAAGGTGAGTAGTGATTCGATAAGTCCAATGGATGCAAGAATAATCGAATAAGGCAGGATAATAAGAAGCGTATCTAGCGTTAGCGGTACGATAGGCACATGAAAGGTTGGTAGGCCACCCGCGATAGAAGCAATATCGCCAACCACACGGGTATCAAGATCCAATCCAAACACCAGTAGACTAACCACTAAAATGGCAACCAGTGATGATGGAATCATGGTCGTCAGACGCGGTAGGAAATGAATAATTGCCATGGTCAGTGCGATAAGACCAGCCAGCATATAAAGATGATCACTATCTAACCAGGCAACGTCGATAATTGTACCCTGTAGAAATGTGCCGTTAAGCCAGCCTGGCTCGCCGGGTATACCAAATTGACCGAGTTGAGCGAGGAAAATCACAATTGCCAGGCCGTTTACAAATCCGAGCATAACGGAATAGGGCACCATGCGAATAAACTTACCAAGCCGCATGACACCGGCAGTCATTTGTATTACCCCCATCAGTACCACGGTGGCAAATAGATACTCGACGCCATGATCTGCAACAAGGGCCACCATAACAACGGCAAGTGCACCAGTTGCGCCTGAAATCATACCTGGTCTACCACCTATGCAGGCGGTAATAAGTCCGACCATAAATGCAGCGTACAAACCAACCAGTGGTTCGACGCCAGCAACGAAGGCAAAGGCAACGGCCTCTGGCACAAGAGCAAGTGCAACAGTAATACCGGAGAGAACATCATTTTTAATTGATGTGACTTTTGAAGCGTGTATTTCGAACATGTAGAAAACCTGGGGCAACAATTGATCACACCATGCGAAATATCACATCGTGTGGGTTTACCAATCGTTGGGTATTTTGTTGTACAGCGATAGGCGGGGCCGCGAGTTTAGCGGATTGTCCCTGGCTATACAAACGGCGATTGGTTTTATTGCCAGAGAATTCGTTATATCCAAATGTGTTTTACACCAGATTCTTTAAGCAGAAAGAAGTCCGGCAAACCCTGTTGCAGCAACTAATAACTGCGGACTAGTTGGAGCCTGCAAGCGCAGACTCC
>CBDUKY010000080.1:0-9801 GCA_965367925.1 uncultured Pseudomonadales bacterium
CACCTATAGCTATCAGTTAGACGCCTTCATTGCCGCAATTGAAGAGGGTCAACCGCTACTCACCGGACCAGATGATGCGGTTAAGCAAATGCAAGTCATTGATCGTTGCTATGAAGCTGCTGGACTACCTATACGGGGCTTATAAATATAAGGGCTATATCTATGCTGAAACGAGTTGGAGGATATTTAAAGGCGGTGCCATCGAGTGCCGCTCCGGTGGCGAGTCAAGAATTAGAAAAAGATGGCTTCACAGTGTTGCGCGGCGTACTCGATAAACAACAGGTCGAGGCGCTGGCACGGGAGGTTAACTCTGTATTTGAAAACTTTCCAACAGACCAGCGCGCAGGGGACAAGCGTTCTGAAATTGAGGATCAGTGTTTCCGCTACGAAATGCTTAATCGGAATCATAGCTGCCAACAAGCGGTGGCCTTACCACAAATCCTTGAAACCATAGAACCGCTACTGGGCGGAGATTGTCATGTCATTGCGAATACCGCCTGGCGCAATCCTGCAACCCTTGATTCAAAGCATGGCGGTCAAGCGTGGCATATTGATGCAGGACCACATGTACCCCTGCCGGAAGGTGTTAGTTGGCCTACAGATATTCCGCATCCGATCTTTGCTATTGGCGTACACATATTTCTCAAGGACTGCCGCATTGAAGATGGGCCTACCGGCGTCCTTGCAGGAAGTCACTTGTCCGGGCAATTTCCACCTTTTGAACAAGCGATGGATGATAAGCTTACTTACAATGGTAAAGGCGTTATTCCTTTGCTTGCAAAGGCTGGTGACGTGGCAATGTTTGTTTCAGATATCTGGCACAGAAGATTGCCAACTCAGCCGGGAGATCAAGGTCGCTTTTTCTTACAGGTACACTATGGTCGACGTGATATAGCCCAGCGACTAAAAACCACCTTTGACCTCAATCAAAATAGTGAAGATGCTATTAAGCGTGCCCAGACTAGCCGGGAAAAAACCATTATCGGCTTACATCAACCTTTCTTCTATGATGGTTGATATGCCTTTAAGCGTTCCGCCACGATCGTTACCTGAACCTGATTCATCTCCCTCGGATCAATGAGCAGATAACCCTCGTCAATATGATGATTTCGGGTTCTAATACTTGGTGTGTCGCCACGCAGATAGTTCACAAGATCCCGCACGTCTCCATCAACAGGCGATACGGCAATTCGCTCAAATGGCCGACCCGCTTCGTCTGCCTGTCGTCTTGTATGCAAATGACTGCAACCTTCTAATTTTTCCATCAACAGTCGATTATTTTCTGCAAAGCGCGCTGCGCGTACTGAATCGCTCTCAGTCACATAATGCTCCATCGCCGCTAATAGACCGACAATCGCTTCTTTGCCAACCTTCATAGTTCTTGCAATGCCTTGAAACTGCAGCTCGCAAGCAGCGATCAAATCCCGTCGTCCAACAATAAAACCACTCGTTGGCCCACCAAGTGCCTTTCCACCTGAGTAGGTGACAAGGTCTGCACCTGTGGCAATATATCGACGTAAATCTTCTTCTGCTGCCGCATCGACGATAACCGGCGTATTGTATTGATGACAAATTTCAACGCAGCGCGCCAGGCTAATTTGGTTTGACTGTACACAGTGATGAGATTGCACATAGAGTAACGCTAGAAATTCTTCTCGCTCCAACGTGTCAATTAGAAGCCGCTCAGTAACATTGTTAGTGCTTCCTAGTACCCAGGGTAAGCCACCACCAAGTCTCAACATCTGCTCAATAGGCGCACCAAAATTAATATTGTGGCCTGCCTGCAACAATACATAATGCTCTTGTTCAGTCCCTGGCAGCTGGGAAACCAGATCCAGATTCATACCAGTGATTAGGCCTGCGACGCTAATCGCCGTACCTGCTGCAGCACCGGTTGTGATGCAGGCAGGCTCGGCAATACGCTGGGCCGCAAGGTTACGTAGTTCCGCTAGATCAACATGTTGTTGTGCCATCAATGCCTGGGACTCGGCAATATTCGCAGTCTGGGCTGAGCCACCAAGGGCGGTTAACTTTCCTGCAGCATTGATGACGGCTGTTAAGCCCGAAATTGGTTGTTTTGCACTCATAAACATTTTCCGTTATCTCCCCTACAGGGTTTCCGTTACCTCACACAGCTCACCAGAGACCATCGTGAATCTTGGTTCAAGCCATTGCCTGGAGGTTCGCACTTCTCCCTCAGCATCTTCCATATCAACAGCCCTGTCAGTCATAGCAAAAGCGGTGATATTGGCAAGCCCCCCGACTTCAAGCTGACCAAAACCAAACCTGTCTAGTCGAAGCGCTGCTGCTGGCGAGACGGTCACCGCTTTCACGACATCCTCCAGAGAAAGTCCAAGGGCGAGGAATTTGCTCATCGTTCTTGCTAGTGAGACAACATAGCGATCGACATTACCCTTGTGGAGATCACTACTAATCGTATGAATCGGCATACCCTGATCGAGTGCAGCCTCGCAGGTGCGATAAGAAAAAGATGATCGACCGTGTGCAATATCAACAATTACGCCTCGCTCAACAGCAGCTTTAAATTGCGGAATTACCTTACCTTCAAAGCCAAGCACGCCACCGACCTTTCCGTGATAAGCATGAGTAACAATATCTCCAGGGCGCAGGAGATCTAGCACATCATCAACTACCGGTGGTGCATTACCGATATGCACCATCAATGGCGTACCGGAAAGTTCAGCAGCCTTTCTCCCAATTTTTACCGCTTCCAGCCCCATAAGACCCGTGTGCGATGAGGATGCCAATACTTTGACGCCAAGTACCCAATCGGGATTGCGCTCTATTGCTTTAACCGTGCCACTAAGAGAGATCAATTCAGGTTTAGCTGAATGGCCTCCCTCGATACCAGGTTGCCCAGGAGAGCCCACATTGCAAAGCGCAAAGCAGGCGGTCTTCTGGGTATCAATTACAAACTCTTTAAAGGCATCAATCATCGTTGGCCCAGCGCTACCGGTATCGATCAAGCAGGCAACTCCCTGGCGAACCCCAATACGGTCTGCGTCCAGTCGGCCAGATTGATACAGGTTGTGCTTGAAGATGTGGCAGTGCAGGTCAATAAAGCCCGGCGTGATATAGAACCCTTTTGCATCTATGGTAGTGGTAGCTACATGTTTGCGGGCCTCATCGCCTATGGCTGCAATCTTATCGTCAACAACCAATAGGTCTTCATTGAGAAAGCCATGTTCTGCTGGTGAATAAACCTGGCCATTTGTGATTAATGTCGTCGGCATAGCGATCCTGTCGAAAATTTACTCCGGTAGGCACTCTACCCAACTCAAGAGAGACTGACAAAACAAAACCACAGGTGGCACAACCCTTTTGAGCAGGTACAATCAAAAAAACGTCATCAGATTAGATCAGCATGTTGTTATTTGTCGGTACTTATACACGTCATACCCAGTCTGAAGGTATCTATGCTTTCAATGTTGCTGAGGATTTTTCATCAGCTAAATTGCTAGCCACCAATACAAATATCGACAACCCATCCTACCTGATTAAACACCCTGTGCTTGATGTCATCTACTGTGTAAACGAAACCAGTGACTATCTTGATACTGAAAGCGGTGCTGTTAGCGCATTCAAATTTAATCAAACAGGCCAGCTTACCTTATTAAACCAACAATCTAGCCTTGGGGCTGATCCATGCCACCTGACAGTCTCAAGAGATGGAAATTTTCTCCTCGTCTCCAACTACACCGGCGGTAGTTTTACCTCGTACCCATTACTCCCTGATGGGTCCTTCGGCGATTTTGTCTCTGCCGTTCAGCATCAGGGTAAGAGTGTCATCGAGTCCAGGCAATCCCAGGCACACGTCCATTCCACAATACTCGATAAGCAACGATCCATGGTTATTGTTGCCGACCTGGGGGCAGACCAACTTGCCCAGTATCCAATTGATACAACAGGTCAGGTAGCAGTACATCAACGAAAAACAACAAAGGTGGAGGCAGGCGCAGGACCACGACTCCTTGCAGCCTACAAGGACTACTATTTTCTTATCAATGAGCTAAATAACACCATTACCAGCTATGTGTTTACCGATGCCGACCGACTCGAGGATTGCCATACCTGCTCTTCTCTGAATCCGAAAAATGAGGCAGTCGAAAGCTATGCGGCGCATGTTTCAATTAGCCAAACCGGTGACAGCGCGCAGTTGTATGCAAGTAATCGCGGTGATGATTCAATCGGCGTCTTCAGTGTCCAGGAAAATGGTCAACTCGTTGCAGAGCAGTTTGTGTCGACACAAGGTAAGCACCCTCGCCACTTCACCCTTAGCAGCGATGAAAGTCACCTGTTAGTTGCCAACAAGGATTCTGACAATATTGTTGTCTTCGGTCGAGATATGCTTACCGGAGAAGTTGGTTTTAATGGGCTGGAGCTTAGCTGTCCTTCACCAACTTACTTATTACTTTGCTAGCTGCCCGGGATATCTCGCATTGCCCCGTTGAGATCACGCCAGGCCGCAAACAGTGATGCATAGTCAGCCAGCTTTTCAGGTTCTGGTGAGACGCGACGGCCTTCCGGCACCATGTGAGTAATCGCTTCATCGATTGAGTTGTAGATGCCAATACCAACTGCAGCGAGAATCGCAGCCCCCCGGCCTTCTGAGGCACTATCTGTCACGATTAAGGATTCATCTAGCAGGTTCGCCAGTAGCTGTAACCAGACATTACTTTTCGCCCCACTACCTGTTACACAAACCTTGTTAGCCTCCCCTGCCCAACCTACTACCTGTAGAAAAGCTTCTGCGATTGCAAAGCTCGCGCCCTCAAGTACGGCTTGATACATTTCAGTCCGACCATGTGCTAGTGACAGACCAACAAAGCTACCACGCCGTGAACTTCTTAGCGGGGAGATTTGCCCAGCAAGATAGGGCAAGAACATCAATCCATTCGCACCTGGCGCATTTTCGCTAACAGCCTTGTCAAGTCGCTTAAAGAGTAGCGCCCTGTCTTCCTCGGCAGAAAAGTTATCCAATAGCCAGTCAAGACTTCGACCGGCCATAAACGCGTGAGCACCAATCACATGCTTATCTGGCGGAAAGCCATAAAAACGTAGTATGTCCGGCGCTGGTGTTTCATCCACCAGGGTCCTGGTTACCCCATGGGTACCCAGGGTCAGTGCAAATGCGCCAGCGGAGATACAACCTGCACCAATATTCGCGCAGATGCCATCGTGAGCACCAACAATAACCGGCACCTTATCTATACCCAGTTGCGCGGACGCTGCTTGCTGCACATTGCCAGGCCTATCCGTCGGAGACAGAGGCGCTGGCAATAGTGAGACATCGACTCCCAGGGTCGCAAGCACATCTGCCGGCCAGACAGGGCGATCTGGACCACTTGCCGGGTCTGTGGCAGCAACACCCGTTAGCCTGTAGAGCAATAAATCCTTGGCATAGAGGGCATGGGCAATTTGATCATAGGTGTCAGGTTCCTGCGCTCTTAACCAGAGGAGTTTTGCAAGCAGGGTAGCGCCATAGAGAGAAAGATCAGGGAATTGATTTTGTAGTTTTAGTAACTGCTTTTTGTGTCGTTGATCCAGCCAGGGCTGATATATCACCTGCCCCAGAGAATTTAGAAACACCCCGGCACCAGCTCGACCAGAAATACTACAGGCAATGATATTGCTGCCAGATATCCCCGTCTGGGCTAACAGTCGCGATGTTGCATCACAGGCGCATTGCCACCAGGCATCAGCATCCTGCCAACTATATTGCTGATCATGGAAGTCTTCATTGCGACTTGCCTGTTGTCCTAGCAACTTGCCTTGCAGATCAAACAAGGCCACCTTCTGGCGGGTTGTGCCTTGATCAAAGGTCAGAATGCAGTCCTGATTCATCGGGCTGACACAGATCCAGGTTGCGCCTTATGCGTCGCGCTAGCCAGTTCAGTAATCCCATCCCAGTCACGCTCGGCAATCATCGAGCCAGGGGTTAACCAGCTACCGCTAACACTAATGACATTTTTCTGGGCAAGATAATCACTCACATTGCCTGCGGAGATACCACCAGATGGTACGAGCCGGATATCCGGCAACGGCCCCGCAACAGCCTTGATAAAGCCAATCCCACCGACTTCCGCGGCAGGGAACAACTTGATGGTGGAGAAGCCTGCATCCGAGAGCTTCATTATTTCACTGACTGTACTGGCTGCTGGCAAGAAAGGAATATCCCAGTGATCTGCACTTGTGATTAACTCATCAGTGGCACCTGGACTGACCGCAAAATGTGCTCCTGCAGCACAGATATTGGCAAAATCAACCGCCCGGCGAAGGGTGCCGGCGCCAACGAGCAGATCTGGAAACTCCCGCCGGACAATTTCTATCGCCTGTAGTGCAAAATCTGTGCGGAGTGCAATTTCGACGCAGCGAAGACCGCCAGCTTGCAGTGCAGCAACAATCCCCCGGGTTGACACCTCGTCGGTAAGATTGAGCACGGGAACAATCGGGTTTTGACTCAGAATGTCGTCAATGGTCAAATGGATTCCCTGCAAAATTTAGATCACCTATGCTAAACGGCAACAGCAATTCCATTCAAGCGAAGTCATGCTAACAGACCAACAAAAACAAAAATTTCGTGAAGACGGCTACCTGGTCATACCAGGTCTAATTCCAGAACCACTTCGTCAAGACGCAATCAATGCCATTCTCGATTACACAAAGGTTGACCTTAACGATTCGAGCACCTGGTATCAGCCTCATTTTGAAGGTCATGGCATTGTACCTCTACACCATCACCAGGCATTTTGGAACATTCGCCAACATCCACCACTTTATGAAGTATTTCGCGATCTTTATGGTCGAGACGACCTATGGGTGAGCACTGATCGCGCTTCTTATAAGCCACCAAAAGCACCAACAACTGCACACTGGCGCAGGGAAGCGATCCACTGGGATTGTGATCCCTGGACTGATCCACCTTTAAGTATTCAGGGGCTTGTTTATCTAACTGATACTAGCGAGAGACAAGGCGCATTTTCCTGCGTGCCGTCTATCTATCAGAATCTCGATAAGTATCTCGACCTACACAAATCCGATGATGAGCGCTTAAAGCCCGTTGCTAGTGAAGATCAACTGATTCCTGTGGAAGGGCCCGCCGGGAGTCTTGTGGTTTTTAACCGCCTGATGCCGCACACCAGTCGATTAAACGAATCGGATACTCATCGCTTCGTTCAATATGTCACCATGCAGCCAGTAACCACTGAAGAACACAGGCTGCACCGCATCAATGAATGGCGGAGTAAAATGCCACCCATCTGGGCAGTGAGACAACATATCAAGCATCAGAAGATACCAGAGCCTGGCGCCCCGGCTGAATTGTCTGCATTGGGAGAGAAATTAGTCGGTGTTACGCCCTGGTAGCTGCAACAGCGGATTAGCCTAGAACCTTATAGCCCCGGCCGCGCAAGCAATTTCTGACAATCTGATCCTTACGAGCCTCTGCACTACCAGCACCTCTTGCTGCACCAGATACAGCACCGGCACCTGCGATCTGCTCCGCGGTTCGATGATTACCAACCACAGCACCAATAGCGCCGCCCACGACGGCACCAATCAGCCCCTTCTCACCAGCCTCTTTGGCAGTGCTAATCTGGGTTGCATAGGTTTCGCATTCAGCAAGGTCAGTTTGATACCTGGCCTGATCAACGCCTTTGGTATCAACAATTACGCGATCATTTGCACATCCAACCAGGAAGGTTGCGACAAATATCAACATCAAACCAGAAGAGCGAAAATTCATGGCGCAAACCTCTTATTCTGTTTAAGTAAGGATGCCGATAAAGATACCAACGTCTAACTGAATACAAACTGAATCTGATCAATCAAAGGCCTGTTGCTACAATGGCACAACGATCAACACGCCGGTTTTATTCATTGCCGTACGGGTACTTATACTACCAACAATGCGGTCTGCATCCTGACGGGAAATAACAAGGTCCGAGGTAAGATTCTTATAGGTTGAAGTCGCATTTACTACCAGCGGCACTGTTGCCACACGCTGATTACGGATCGCATCTTCAAGATCAAAGTCATAACTGACACCCCGCTTATTGACGATATCATCGTAGGACGTATCTTCAGTGGGATAGATCACATTACCATCTTCATCACGAATCCTGGGTACTGTCGCCAGCTCAAACCCGGCCACGTTGCTCGCATCAACCAGGAGTCCAGAATACTGACCTGTCTCGAAACGTTGCACTGCATCTTTTAAACCCGCACTCACCTGCTCAGGTGGTTGGCGTCCAACCCATTCGATCACTCGCTTGATTGCTCTGGCTTCCTTGTCGTTTTCGATAACGAAAAGCTCCCCAGCACTAGCCCGGGGGATAAGAAAATTTTCGAGGGCTATAATCTTTTCATCTAACTGCCTGAATAGCTGTTGCTGAATGCGATCCTTATTATTGTTGATTGGAATGGGTACATAGGCCGCCATGGGTTCATACACCACCTTTAATAATTGACCGCCAATCGGCATTGCCATGGTGACAGCGAAAACATCATTCTGGTAAGTCTCTTTTATCGGCACAGCACCCTTAACGACACCTTCAACCCTGGAAGCCGTGACACTGTTATCGAGCATGGCATCGACAACTTTAGTAAGCGACGTGATCCTTACGCCTTTTGTTAGCTCCAGTAGGTTTCGCTGTCCATCAACAATTGCCGCTCGACGAGCCAGTAGGCGTCGCTGCCCTGCAGGTAAGCCTTCTCTGGCAACGCCAAAACCCTGGGCGTAGACAACGCCTTCAGTCCAATTGATTTCACCATTGGCCTGAACTGTGACAACTTCCTGGGCAAAGGCCACATTGGTGGCAATCAGGAGCAACATACACTTAAGTATTTTCATAGTAATCATCCCTGCAAATTCAATCGTCAGTGCGAATAGAAACAACCGCTAGCTGATCAAGTGATGAGTATTTCTGTTTTGCCCGGGTCACCTTCTTGAGATAACGACGGGTTTCCTCATAGGGTAAATTTTCTACCAGATGGCCATAGACCTGATCTGGCGTCATGGCATTAATCGTTTCAGCGGCCTTTCGAACATTTGTCGAACCACTAAAACTGCGGGCGACATTTCCAGCACCAGTATTATAGGCAGCAATCACACAATACTGCCGGCTCAAGGGGTTTTTTACGTGTCGCAAGTATCTCGTATCAAGTAAGTTTAGATACGCTGTACCTAGCTCCACGTTTTGTCCTGCATCGAACAAATATTCAGGATCAAGTAGGAGCTTTTCGCCATAGACATGTTGGTAGGCATCCATTGCACCGGAGCGTGGCACTAGCTGCATAAGACCAAAGGCAGGCACAGGAGAACGTGCTCTTGGGTTAAAGCTACTTTCCGTTTCCATCACCGCGAACACAAGGCTTGCGGGAATATTCTGCCGCTCGGCTTCTTCTAGTATGGATTGGCGATATCGACTCGCCAGGCTTGTCTGGTAACCGGTACGAAGTGGCACTTCAATAGTCACCTTTTGTTTCTTGTTAGCAAGCTTCGATACCCTGGCTGTTGAGCCGGAATTATTGTCAGGTATATCGACGTCAGCTGTGCCCGCAGCACCCACGGCCAACCGAACCATCTGATCGATACGCGATGCGTCTGGCATATTACCCACGACACTCCCTAGTATTGGTTGATCGTCTTTAGCTTTAAATGGGACCAGTTCGATATCCTGCGCCTGGAGCCTGGCTCTGGTATCTTTTAGCACCGTATCCTTGTTAGACAGATCAGACATGCTGTCACTCGTTAGCTCACTAGCGGCGCTTTGCATTTTT
>CBDUKY010000081.1:0-9760 GCA_965367925.1 uncultured Pseudomonadales bacterium
CTAATTGACAGCCCATAAAAGCCTGGATAATAAACAGCCCATAAAAGCTGGGCTAATTAACAGCCAGTACAAGCCTGGCTAATAAACAGCCCATAAAAGCCGGGCTAATTAACAGCCGGCAAAACTCTGATCAGGTCATATCCTCGTAAGGATTTTCTACATTCAGGTTGATGCTATTGGCATGGCCTGGAATGTTAATGGCCTGATCTGTCATGGTGAGTTCTTCGCCAGCAATTACCCCAATGCCAAAATTGTAAATCAGGTTGTTTTTACCAGCCGTGGTTTCTGCATCGTAGATTGCAGATTTCTCTTTCACAGGCTCGTTCAATTTCTGGTGCTGAGACATGGCTTTCTTGCCATGTTTTTTCTCCATCATCTGACGAGTCACATGTGGGGATAAGATTGCGGCAGTTGCATTGTTACCACCAAAGCCCTTTGAGTTAATGAGCGCTGCATCCATTTGTGTTGGATCGAATTCCTTGTGCTTCAAGACAAATTCAAGATTGCTCTTGTGTACATCAGAGGCAATTTCCTGGACGGTGGTGATGCCAGGCAAAATACCATGCTCCCATGCCCCAAGGGATGCGACGATCTGGTCGCCAGAAGCAGTTGCAAGAGAATGCCCAAGGTAGCTCTTAATCGCCGTGATAGGCCAATCAGTAATACCAAAGGTCTTGGCGAGTTCGTTAAAGATATGGGATTCCGTCAGGCGATTTTGCGGGGTGCTGGTGCCGTGGGCCTGAACATAGGATCGGTGCTTCACTGCATCTTCACCAAGAATGCTGCGAATCACACCCATGGATTTACCCATGGTGAGGTAGTTACCAATACCAGGACCAGGAATCGATTTTTTAAAGCCGTCAGCATTAATAAATACATCTGCAACAGAGCCATAGATGCTTGCGCCGAGTTCCATGGCGAGTTCGTCATCAAAAAGAATAAGAAACTGTGATGCTTCCGATAGGGTGAAGCCACAGTTTTCAGCAAAGGGCCGGCAAGCGCGGGTGTTGTCCGCTGGGCCTTCAATACCATCTATTTTGTTAAGTGCTTCATCTTCAGCCAGGGCACCCATGGTCCGATAGCCTTCAATCACTTCTGGTGTAATTGGCGCTTCACTGGCACCCACCATCACCGCGCGAAATTTGCCTGAGCGGATATCCTGGATACCTTGTCGTAAGTTATATAAGAAGGTTGCACAGGCACCAATATTTGCACCTGTCGCTCCGACACTGCCGAGTACGTAAGCATTGATAAAGTCTGCTGTCATTTCTGCAAGACTCAGCGGGCAATTCTTTGAGCTAACGCGTTTTCCCATAAGTGCGGCCTGCAGCATACCCGCGGCACCATTGGCATCCAATTGCCCCATGGCACTACTAGCATAGACAGAAATCTGGTCTGCTGGCACCCTTTGTCTGACGGTATCCCAATCGATACCGAGGGAATTGATGGCATCCGATGCGCCGTAAACAGTGAGTTGTAATCCTCGCGGATGGTTTCGAGATTGATACAGGGCCTCGGGATCAAAGCCAGTTGGTAACTGGCCGCCGGAATTTACCTTCGAGACCCGGTGGTCGGGAAACAGCACGTCCAGGTCTTCATTACAGGTGACTAGAACATTGTTGCCTTCGAGGGTTTTGACTTCCCATGTTGCTGGCACCACATCCGGTAGTTGATTTTTTCGCAGGCTAAACGAAATTCGCTCATCCCCTGGTGCCGCCAGCCTTGCCGTGCGATTTATTCTGATTGCCTGGGGATCAAATAAATTGGTTTCAAGTTTTCGAACCAATGTGTGACTAAGAATATGCTTCTTATCCACTGCCTTCATATTCATCAAGGCTGCAAGGGAACGATAAGTTTCGTCCGCAAGATTGGCGTTTAATTGGTCGATTACCATACGGCGATAGCCGTGGTGACCGGAGCTTCTTCCAGCGGGATTGACTCCGCCGAATCCGACGATGACAGGAAGGCGTGACAAGAATGAGACTCCTGAATTAAGGGGTTAGACCAACATACATCAAACGATTATTGTACGGACTCAAGACTAACAAGTCACCGCTGGCTTTGCCCAGCCTGTCTGTTGAATTGACTAACCCCGGGGATGAACGGCTAACTAAACCAGCTCGATGGCAATTGCGGTAGCTTCACCGCCGCCAATGCAAAGTGAAGCAATGCCACGTTTTTTACCAGTACGCTTTAAGGCATACATTAAGGTAACAATCAGTCGCGAGCCAGTTGAGCCAATTGGGTGGCCCTGGGCACAGGCGCCACCAAAAATATTAACCTTCGCAGGGTCCAGACCAAGGTCCCGGATTGCTGCCATGGTGACCATGGCAAAGGCTTCATTGATCTCGAATAGGTCAACATCGTCTTTCGTCCAACCAACCTTTTGCATCAGCTTTTCAATCGCGCCAACCGGTGCAATCGTGAATTCTGAGGGATGACGAGAGTTAGTTGTATGCCCAAGAATTTTTGCCATAGGTTTTAAACCGTGGGCCGCAACCGCCTCACCGCTAGCAAGTACAAGTGCCGAGGCACCATCAGAAATAGAGCTGGAGTTTGCGGCGGTGACTGTGCCATCGGCTTTAAAAGCTGGCCGTAGGGTCGGAATCTTTTCAATGTTTGCCTTGTGGGGCTGCTCATCATCAACAATGGTCACTTCACCTTTGCGGTTTTTGATGGTGACAGGGACAGTCTCGTCTTTTAGTGCGCCAGAAGTGATTGCCTCCTGGGCGCGGGTAAGTGATTGAATTGCAAAGTTATCCATGTCTTCCCGGGTCATCTGGTATTTGTCTGCCATATCCTGGGCAAAGGAACCCATCAAGCGACCAGTTTTTGCGTCCTCGAGACCATCAGTAAACATTGAATCTTGCACTTCCGTATGGCCCATGCGGTAACCAGACCGTGCTTTTGGCATCAGGTAAGGGGCATTGCTCATACTTTCCATACCACCGGCAACCATAATGTCGTTTGTGCCTGCCTTGATCAGATCGTGTGCAAGCATCGAGGCCTTCATCCCGGAGCCACATAGTTTGTTGACGGTAGTCGCCCCGGCTTCAACGGGGATGCCCGCTTCGATTGCAGCCTGACGAGCAGGACCCTGTCGTAAGCCTGCTGGTAGCACACAACCCATGATGATCTCATTGACCTGATCTGGTGCAATACCAGCGCGAGAAATTGCCTCTTGAATGGCAATAGTTCCTAGCTCAACGCCAGTAAGTTCTTGTAGACAACCCTGAAAGCCACCCATAGGTGTTCGAGCACCGTTGGCAATAAATACGTCAGTCATTGATGTTTCCTAAAAATCGGGTGTAGAGATTTAAGCGAACTGTTGGGTCAACATACGCCATTGTTGACGCTGTAGATTGAGTTCCATTTCCAGCTGCGCGAGTTTGCTTGAGATTTCAGTTTCTTCCCAGCGCTTTTTAAGGCTGGCCTTTTGAATATCAAGCCATTGTTGCCGACAAGTTGAAAGCTCATTCAGCTTAACGACCAGCTGATTATACTCGTCTTCTAGTAGTGCTCGCCATTTTTCAGTATTGATACCATTAAAGCGGGAGAGCTTTGCGGTAGCAGATTTCAGCTGCATCTCTGCCAGGCTCTTTTCTATCACTTCAGGCGCGACGACCTTGAGGTTCGATGTGAGCTTTAAAGAAGCGAGGCTGCGGATTAACCATTTGGTAGGATCAAAGTGATACCAGCGAATACCATTACGATAATCCCACTGAAATGTGTGGTGATAGTTATGGTAGCCCTCACCATAGGTCAGCAGGGCTATAACGGGATTGTCCTTCGATGAATTCCTGTCTGAGTAGGGCTGCTTACCCCAGAAGTGTGCCAGGGAGTTGATGAAAAAGGTGGTGTGATGACAAACCACGAGGCGCAGAAAGCCCATCAGCAAGAGGCCGCCAATGGCATCTCCCATCAAGCTACCAATACCGAGGGGTAAAACCACGTTCATAGCAAATACCAGTGTCCAGTAGTGCTTGTGCTGCCAATTGACGATCCAATCTCGTTCCAGGTCCTTGATGTTGTCAAAATCCGTTTGTGCCGCAGGATAATCGCGAAGCATCCAGCCAATATGTGAGTACCAGAGGCCACGTTTTGCTGAATAGGGGTCGCGGTCAACGTTGTCGGTATGCTGGTGGTGGGTGCGGTGGTTAGAGCACCAGACTTTAATAGAGTTTTGGATCGATAGTGCGCCGCCAAGGGCAAAGAGGAACCTGACCAGGCCATGTGCTTCATAGGACTTGTGGGACCAGAGGCGATGATAGCCGGCAGTAATAGAGAGCCCATTCCAGAGTACGAATACGCTAAAGCCTAGCCATAGCCAGAGGTTGTAGCCATATTGATAGCCGTACCAGGGTACTACGAGCAGCGCTACAGCAGCCGTTCCAAAGAGTACGGTTGCAACGTCCCAGCGAAAGTCAGGGGTGGTTTTGTCTTGTTGCCCAGATTTCATAGTATGTCGTGTTCCTCAAGCTATTTCAGAATCCTATGGAAGCACCTCGTGGAAATCAATCAAAACTGCTGCTCAAGTGATGACCCGGTGGTGCCAGTTAGCCCTTGTATTCATTAAATTTATTCATCCATAGGAGCAAAATTGCTGTGCTATGCTCGCTCCTGGCATTTTTTAACAGCAATTAACGAGGAGTGATTTATGTCATCAAAAGCTGAAGCAGCATTAGCGATTTTCAATTCCTATGCCGGTGAAGAAGAGGGTGTTGGGGAATGGTTTGAAGTCGATCAGGCGCGTATCAATATGTTTGCCGATGCCACCATGGATCACCAGTTCATCCATATTGACCCGGAAAAAGCCGCAGAAATGTCACCTTACAAGGTCACAATTGCCCATGGATTCCTGACCTTGTCATTGGTTGTCCATCTCGGCAGCAGCGTCCCGGCTAAAAAGCCTGAGGCCCTGGAAGGTGTTTACATGGGCGTAAACTATGGCCTTGATAAGGTCCGGTTCCCTGGGCCAGTACCTGTGAATTCGAAACTACGGGCACGGCATCGACTTATCTCCGCAGAGTTGAAAAATGCCAATACCATTCAGATTAAACGAGAAGTCACTGTGGAACGTGAAGGCTCTGATAAGCCTGTTTGCGTTGCAGAAACACTTTCACGTTTGATGTACGGCTAGTTTTCTGCGAAAGACCGCTATCGGTGTAGGGTTATCCTGCACCGATACAGGCGGTTAACCTGTATTGCTTCCTGCTGCTCTCTTGTCATCATTTAAATAAAACTGATCCTTCCCGAAAACATTTTCTGCGCTAGAAATAAATTGTTGGTTCCAGTGCTCGCGTCACTATCTACTTCATAACCTGCCCGACAAAAACTTGCTAAAAAATAGCAATAATTTCAATTTATCTTCATTTAGTACAAGAGCCTGTTGGCAATGATTGATAGAATGGCGCCTTTATTTCGCACGATATGAATTTGCGACGTTTTTAGCGCTTTCGGAGGTTGAACCATGACAGTCATCAAGAAGCAGGATTTAATCCAGAGCATTCAAGATGCTTTGCAATATATTTCCTACTATCACCCAAAGGATTTTATCCAGGCGGTGAATGAAGCCTACGAAAGAGAAGAATCCACGGCAGCAAAAGATGCCATGGCGCAGATACTGATTAATTCTCGCATGTGTGCAGAAGGTCAGCGGCCAATTTGTCAGGATACCGGGATTGTGAATGTGTTTATCTCGGTGGGTATGGATGTTCGGTTCGAAACTGACCAGTCACTGGATGACATGATTAATGAAGGGGTTCGTCGCGCCTATTTACTACCGGACAATGTACTGCGGGCCTCGGTCCTGATGGACCCTGCTGGTAAGCGCATTAACACGAAAGACAATACCCCGGCGGTCATTCACACGGAACTGGTACCGGGCAACACAGTGGACATTCACGTGGCTGCCAAGGGTGGTGGTTCCGAGGCTAAATCTAAACTAGCGATGCTCAACCCTGCCGATAGTATTGTTGACTGGGTACTTAACACAGTGCCGACCATGGGTGCTGGCTGGTGTCCACCAGGAATGCTGGGGATTGGTATTGGTGGCACAGCAGAAAAAGCCACGCTGCTTGCGAAACGATCCTTGATGGACCCGATTGACATTCACGAGCTACAAGACCGTGGCCCTTCAAATCGAATTGAAGAATTACGCCTTGAGCTGTTTGAAAAGGTAAATCAACTGGGTATTGGTGCCCAGGGACTTGGTGGTTTAACTACCGTGCTCGATGTCAAAATTATGGATTACCCAACGCATGCGGCCAACCTGCCAGTTGCGATGATTCCTAACTGTGCAGCGACCCGCCATGTGCATTTCGCCCTGGACGGTTCCGGCGTTGCGGAACTGCCGGTACCAAAACTAGAAGACTGGCCAAAAATTACCTGGGAAGCTGGTCCTAATTCCAGACGGGTGAATCTTGATACAGTGACAGAAGCCGAGGTTGCCACCTGGCAACCAGGTGAAACGATTCTACTGTCCGGCAAGATGTTGACCGGCCGGGATGCTGCCCATAAGCGGATTCGTGATCTCTATGCAGAAGGCAAGAGTCTGCCAGACGGTGTTGATCTAAAGGGTAAGTTTATTTACTACGTTGGGCCAGTCGACCCGGTACGAGAAGAAGTTGTTGGTCCTGCTGGCCCAACCACGGCTACCCGTATGGATAGCTTCACGGAAATGATGCTGCAAGAGACAGGTTTACTGGGCATGATCGGGAAGGCAGAACGTGGGCCTATGGCGATTGATGCGATTAAAAAGCACAAGGCCGTCTATCTGATGGCAGTGGGTGGTGCGGCTTTCCTCGTTTCCAAGGCGATTAGAAAATCGAAAGTTATCGCCTTTGAAGACCTTGGGATGGAAGCCATTCATGAGTTTGAGGTAGAAGATATGCCGGTTACTGTGGCAGTGGATTCTAGAGGAGATTCTGTGCATATTTCCGGTCCTCGACTCTGGCGTTCAAAGATCGGCAAGCTGCCAGTTGCTGAGGTCTAAAAACCTTGTTAAAAATCAAATAGTTATAAGTGGAACCTGTGACAACTTCATTGCAGGCAAATCATGATTGGGTTAGAGTAAAACCCAATGAACCCGGCTACCTGCTTTCGGTCAAAACATCTGGATCAATCTGCTACTTTCTGGGAGTTGCTAGTGTTAGCACTTCTGGTTCGTTGCTGGTGTCCCGAAAGCCAATCAATCTAAAATTGGAAAGTTAATTTTATGGGGCAATCTTCCGTCGACCAGTTGTATTTGCTTGCTGAAAACCTCGCGCAAGACTTCTCTCTTTTTCCTCGCAAGGAGACATCAGCCGTTATTAAAGGTCTGTTGTCTTCTCAGCAAATTGAACAAAACGTGGAATTGCTTCGCACCCTTGATGTGGATGGCTATATTGCAGCGGCTGTCTCCCCAGGTGAAGAAGCGTCCAGACCTGGTTCTCGGGAAATTATTAAAGCCCTTGATCTAAAGATTCTCAAAGAGATTCAAGACGGCTCATTTTATGGTGCCGAGACTGAAATGATGTTCGACGGCCAACCTCGCAAGGTTGGTTTTATTACCCAGGACCGTGCACATCTGTCAGGGGTCTGGGGTCCTGAGCACCATGAGCTAGCGGCAAAAATGGCGAGCGATCTGGCAATCCGATCAATTCCTATTGTCTGCATGATGGACACACCTGGGGCTGATGGTAATGAGCTAGCTAACGCAAATAATCAGGCGCACTCAATTTCACGCCTCATTGCTGAGCTTTGTAATGTGGATGTGCCAACGATTGGTATTGTAATCGGTCAGGGTTATTCTGGTGGCGCGATTCCGCTCGCCTCTGCGAACCTGCTTTTATCGCTTCGAACTGCAGTGTTTAACACCATCCATCCCAAAGGTTTGGCGAATCTGGTCCGCAAGTACAATCTATCCTGGCAGGAGTGTGCCAAGTCGGTTGGGGTTTCCTCTTTCGAGCTTTATAAGCAGGGTAATATCGACGGCATTATTGATTATGATCCCGGTGAAACCGAGAACATCCACAACCTGAAAAATGCCATTGTTTCCGGCATCCTTTCTATAGAGGAAAGCACCCGAAATTTCGTCAACGAACATCCGGAGATACTCGACCACTACCAACGGAACATTAATCGGTATCTGAATTTATCTGAATCTCTCTCGGCAGTACATGCAAGCTCTACACTAAAGCTGCGCACTTCACCAACCGAGTACCCGAATGTTTTTGGGGTTGCTTATAGATACCTGCGCTATCTTGGTCTGCGAAAAAGAATTAAGAGTACCACCACCACCCAGTATGGTCGGTTAGCATCCACGGAACTGCCGGCCGGTGAACTGCAGCAGCGAATTCACAGAGAACGCCGCTCGGCATTTTTGTCCTGGTTACTAGATCCAGACAAGGTGCTATATGAAGATTCCATCAATAAGGCCTGGAAGAACTATGTCGATAAAAAGGCAGTCGTTGGTGATGCGCGAGGTCGTATTGCACAGTTGATTTTTGGTGAGCCAACTAAGAACTACGAGACAGCTAAACGCGAGTTATGCCTTATTTGTGGTCTGCACCTTTATAACCGTTGGAAGGCCAGTTCCAGGGATAACTTGAATGCTTTAATCGAGCATATTGCAGATCAGGACACTAATGCCTATCTGCTAGAGACTGGTGACATCAAGGATGTGAAAGCCCTGTTACGCATGATGTCTGACACAGACAGTGGCTTTGTGATTCGACTAAAGACTCGCTTCACCCATGAAGGCAAGAAGCTATTCGACCCGGAGTTGATCGAAGAGAAGCCTGAGTCATTCCTTGCTCTACAGCTTGTGTCTGAATTGAACCTGATTATGGAAAGCATCAATCTTTACGATGCCAGCTTGTTAGAAGGTCAACATCTATCTGAACACTCAAGCCAGTTGATTGCAGCCGTCGATGAGGAAACCACCAGCAAGGCCAAATTGTTACCCCTCAATCGCCGTTTGTTAGAAGACACGTTATGGGGATATGTCGATCGTAAAACAGACAAGGTAGAAACACCCTCTGAGCAGGATCGGACGATTCTTGACATCATTCTTGATGAAGACATTAAGGAAGACTTCCTCACAGAATGTCAGAACCTCATTGCCTTTGGTTACGTCTACGATAATTTGATCGGTGATCTCGTTTCCGTTGCAAGGCAGGCGCACGAATCCCGGACCTTGTCACTAGAATTTATAACCCAGCTATTAGATCGTTCAATTGATGGCGTCCTCACCGAGCCAGCATTTGCAGGATTGGATAAGAATGCGGTTAAAGAGCGCTTTTCTTCCTGGATTGAAGATCTAACAAAAAGCGGTCGAAGTGCCTCCTTCTTAAAATCCGTTGAAGAATGGATTCGGGTGGTACACAAGGATAAATCTGACACCTTGTTTGTTGTGGTGAGCTTCTTTTTTGAGAAGCTATTGCCTGAGTACTACTCAGCGACCATTGGTGGCAAGCGATACGATGGCAAGGTTGAGCCGGTTCGCATTGGTCGCCGTAAGGATTTCTGGAATCGGCTAACAATTGCTTATCGTGATCAGCTGTTCCATGAAGTGCTTACTCGTGAAAAACGCAGTAAACGCACCAGTGTCGATAGTTTGCTGGAACGCTATGTTGAGAATTTTGAAGAGCTGAACAGTACTTTGATGTCAGCTAACCCGGTATCTTTTCCGACTTTCAGACCTTCAATAGAGTCGGCCTTAAAAAATAACGTTCGACCGCATGGTCTGGTAACAGGTATTGGTGATTTTAAAACCGAC
>CBDUKY010000082.1:0-9749 GCA_965367925.1 uncultured Pseudomonadales bacterium
ACCAGAAAAGGTCAAGGCCTTCGCATAGTCAGCGCTGCCTTCTAGCACCAGTGTCAGATCAGTGTCCCGCCGATGACCTTTTGAAATGAACAAGGTGTTCGTGATGACCTGGGCCAGATAGGCAACATGCGCGGCTCTGCCGGCGGCACCCAGAAACTTATCCGGGTCCGTCGGCGCTTTTCGAGCCCGTAAGATAAACTCAGGCACTAGTTACGCATCCTGGCTGGATGTCGTTGCATCACAATTCGTCTTGTCGTCTCTCGCATTAATGCGCTAAAGGGCACCATAGAGTGCCTGACTTAGGTTGTAGGAACGCATATCTCCCATGAGTCCCACGTGCATTCGGTTCATGACATAGGAAAATG
Source organism: uncultured Pseudomonadales bacterium (assembly GCA_965367925.1). Taxonomy (GTDB): domain Bacteria; phylum Pseudomonadota; class Gammaproteobacteria; order Pseudomonadales; family Azotimanducaceae; genus JAHRVQ01. The sequence continues at coordinate 366 of CBDUKY010000082.1, forward strand.
ACATCCGCGCATCCTGGTCAATCATGGCCAATGAACCGCCCCATCCACCCCAGTAACAAACGTTCTTATTCGGCGACAGCAGACCGGCAGTGTTAAGCCCAAAACCCAGCCCAAAGGAAACTGGCATACCGAGCGCCATATCATCACCTTCGATCCTTGGTACCATGACAGAGGTCGCAGTTTCTGGTGAAAACAGGCGTACGCCCTGACTCTCACCTTTACAAGCAAGCGCAGAATGAATTCTAGCAACACTGCGAGCATTACCATGACCATTGGCTGCAGGGATCTCTGCACGCCGCCAGCCCTCAGTACGAGATGCCAGCGCAGAGGTTGCCGGATACTTAAAGGTTCTATCAGAAATGCTGCCAGGTTCTCCCACCGATGGCAGCGTTGCATCGCCACCAGGAGGAATCAAATCTGCAATTCTGGGAAATTCTGATTCTGGCACCCCAATAAAGAAATCAGCGTTGAGGGGTTTGGCAATTTCTTCCTGGAAAAAGGTACCAATCGTTTTCCCGGTAATACGCTTGACCACTTCACCAATAAGATAGCCCTGGGTGAGTGCATGATAGGCCGTTGCCGTACCAGGTTCCCACCAGGGCGCCTGTGCTGCCAGGGCATTGACCACCTTATCCCAGTCATAGAGATCCTCACCGGAAAGGGGCTCATCGGTACCGCTCAGGCCCGCTGCATGAGACATGATGTGCCAGACTTTTACCTGTTCCTTACCATTCTGAGCAAACGCCGGCCAGTAGTCGGCCACATTCGCATCAAAGTCTAGTTGGCCACGGTCAGCGAGTACCAGGGCACAGAGAAACGACATGGTTTTCGTGGTGCTATAGACATTGGTGATGGTATTTTCTTGCCACTCACGGGTCCGCTCCTCATCAAGGTGCCCACCCCAGATATCAATGACAGTTTCCCCATCAATCACTGCCGAGAAGGACGCACCAAGGTCCGCTTCTGATGCAATACTTTCCGCCATGACATCTTTAACAGCGGCGAATTTAGGGTCGCAATGACCGTGGATTTCAATAGTTGCGGCCATTCTAAGGCTCCTTATTAGTTCATTATTGTGGGATAAAAACACGTCAGCGCAGCAATGTAGCACAGCACATGGATAGCGATAAAATACCAATTACCGGGATTGCCCAGCGCCGACGGTCAAATTTGACCCGAAAAGCCCCTGGCTGTGGATAACTTTGGTGATAACTCGGTTGATAAATCGGATTTTGACCGTTTATCGGGATCCTATGCCGTTGACTGGCATTTTGTAGTAGCCAGCTGATTCTTTATTTTTCAATAACTTATACGCGTCACAGGCTTGACAAACAGAAAACACAGCACATTTGACCAGTGGTATTTCGAAAACAGCGATTTGTGAATAAGTCAGGTCTTGAATCGCCCAAAACACCTTAATTTACAGTGGAAACAACCTTATCAGAGTCATTTCGTCGACATCTGACCCCCAGCGGATGGGCAATACACCCACAAAATACAGGTTATTTCGCGATGCCACCTTTGTACGACATGTCCTACAAAAAAATCTGCTAACAACTTGCCTGGGAAAAAGGGGTGTCACGTGTTGAACAAACACTTTTGCAAAGTTGCCTTTCAACAAACTCAAGGTGACTGTTATCCCCCTATTCAACAAGTCCAACTAGGCTTGCTTGATTGTTGCAAGCAGGCTTTCAAATGACTCTGGCTCAAATTTAGCCCGGATGGCCCGCTTAAGTTTTTGCACAGATGCAGAATCAAAGCTCGCAAATCTCGCAGCCATTTTCCTTGCTTCTGCCACAACGTCCTCGTCATCTACACAGACTTCCGCAATCCCAAGGGCAACAAGTCGCTCTGCGCTATGACGTTCACCTAACAGCGCCATCCGCAACGCTTGATGGTAGTTAAAGCGCATGCAGAGCCAGAAAATATTCAGCGGTGCCATCATATTTCGCTCTACCTCGGAGACATGCATAAACGCTGATTTACCTACGACGAGAAAATCACAAGCAAGTGCCAGCGCTGATCCACCAGCGATCGCAAAACCTTCCAGTGCGCCAATAATGGGTTTGTTCGCTTGAAAAACCAGCTTGTGAAAAGAGGCCCAGTTGTCCTGGAACCCTGCCCTCCACTCAGGGGCCGGGTCTGCAGAGAAGGCTTTTAAATCAAGGCCAGCACAAAAATAGCCCTCGTTGCCACGAATGATAATTGCCCGGCAACTGTCATCCGCCAGCAGCCCCTCGAGGGCACCTCGCATTTCGTCTACAAGCGGTCCAATCAGCGAGTTACGCTGTGCGGGCCTGTTTAAAACAATTTCTCCAATACCGTCCTGGTTTGTGCAGATTACTAATTCAGCCATGATTGCTCCTTTTCTCTATGGCGAGTGCGTTAATAAATAGATCTTTATTCTCTTGTCTTATCCCTGCAGGTGCTACTGCACTGTGCTTTGACATGATCAAGCGTTATCATTCGATCATACTCGGCTGAATCAAAATAAAAAGGAAGAGCCATGGGCGTTAAAGACTTTCTTGGCGATATAAAGATCCTCTACAAGGCCGCGACGATGAAGCCGCCAGCGCCTGATAGCATCGGGTCTATTCCATTGCTCGTGCAGCAAAATGTTGCCCGCTATCCCAACGATATTGCGCTTATTTCCGAGGGTGAAGAAGTCACCTGGCAAGTGCTAAATGAGCGAGCTAATCGCATTGCCCATAAGCTCGCTGCTGATGGCATCAGCGCTGGCGATTGCGTCAGTTTATTCATGCAGAACCGAATTGAATTTATTGTCTGCATGCTCGGTATTCAAAAGCTGGGTGCTGTTGTCGGTATGATCAACACCAACCTTGCCAAGCAACAGCTGATTCATTGTATTTCGCTGATCGAAAGCAAGAAGTGTATTTTTGGCGAAGAGTTGCTTGAGCCCCTTGATGAAATTCGTAACGAACTTTCATTGGAAGACGGCAAAGACTATCTTTTTGTTCGAGATGATGGCACCAATCCACCACCTAACTGGGTTGCTGAATTAGATAGCCAGGATGAGAGTCTGGATCAAAATAACCTCCCCATTACAGATACCATTCAATATAACCAGCGCGCCTTATATATTTTCACTTCCGGCACTACAGGTTTGCCAAAGGCAGCGATCGTTTCTAACCGCAGAATTTTGCCAAATGCAAAACTAGCTGCAGAAGCCCTGTTCCGCATTAATCGACATGATCGCATGTACAATTGTCTGCCCTTGTACCACGCCACCGGACTGATTGTGGGCCTCGGATCAGCTTTCTCTGTCGGTGCATCTACGGTTATCCGCCGTAGACTTTCCATCAGCGCCTTCTGGGACGATATTCGCAAACACCAGTGCACCTGCTTTATCTATATTGGTGAATTCATTCGCTATCTGATGAGCAGACCACCACAGAAAGATGATGCAATTAACCCAATTCGCTGCATTGCAGGAAATGGCCTGAGACCTGATATCTGGATGGCTTTCAAAGAACGTTTCGGCATCGAGAGGATCGGTGAGCTTTACGGTGCAAGTGAAGGCAATGGTAGCTTTGCCAATATCTTTAATAAGGATCTCACGGTTGGTATGGGCATCTCGCCGGTTAAGCTTGTGCAGTATGATGTTGCCGAGGATGAAATCGTCAGAGATGAGAACGGTTTCTGTATCGAGGTTGCACCTAACGAACCAGGACTGTTGTTAATTGAAATCTCAGATACTGCCAAGTTTGAAGGCTATACCAGCGAAGAGGCTTCCAATCAGAAAATTATCACCAATGCATTTACGCCCGGCGATAGCTTCTTTAATACCGGTGATTTAATGAAAACTGTTGATGTGGGGTTCGCCTGGGGGCAAAAACACTATCAATTTGTTGACCGGACTGGTGATACCTTCCGCTGGAAAAGTGAAAATGTGTCGACCAACGAGGTTGGCGAATTGATCAATAGCTTTTCTGACATCATCTTCACCAACGTCTATGGCGTCGAGATCCCCGGTGCCGATGGCCGCGCTGGCATGGCAGCGATTGTTCTGCGCGATGGGCTCAAACTGAAGGACCTGGATTTAGAGGCACTGAGCAATCACATTATTGAAAACCTGCCGTCTTATGCGCGACCAATCTTTTTGCGAGTACTAAAAGAACTACCAACCACATCCACACATAAGCTACAAAAAAATGAATTGCGTGATAACGCCTATCATCTGGACAAGGTACAGGACGACCTACTGGTCATGAAGCCAGGTACCTCTTGCTATACCCGGCTCGATAGCGACTTCTATGACCAGATAGTATCCCGCGCCATAAACTTCTAGTTAGCGAACAACCATGTTCGACTAAGTTAGGCTGGCTTGCGAAATTTCAAAATACAGCGATCCGTGTTCCAACGATTTTCAGGGCTAAAGACACTCGTTTTCTTATCGTCTGCTTTGTTCTGTAACGCATAGGATTGAGAATCTAGTACGAAGCCAACTGCTTCCAAATCAGTAATAATCACCGCAGGATCAATTCGGTGTAGCGATTTACCAACTACTTCAGGATCTGTACCAGGTTCTGCATTGTGATCAATAACGCCTAACACACCACCCGGTACTAACAGGTCATACATACCCTGAATAAAGGCATCCTTGTCAATTGCCACCCAACCAGTTGCCTCATCCGCGTAGTAAATATCATGCATACCAAGGACAAATATTGCAGCGTCAAATTCCGGCTTATGACCTTTTAAGCTCGCAGGTTTTGCCACCAGCCTCTCGACATTAGGTAAACGATTATTCGCAAACCGTGCCGCCACGTCTTTCTTAACGTAATCATCCCAGCCCTTGTTACTGTAGTGAGTGACAGAGCCTGAAGGACCGACGATATAGCTCATCAGCTCTGTGTAGTAACCGCCGCCAGCAAATATGTCGAAAACCCGCATGCCTGGCTCAATGCCAAAGAAGCGTAATACCTGATCAGGCTTCCGTTTTGCATCAAGCCCTCGCTCCCCTTCATCGCGATGCTCGCTCGCAATCGCCCTATCAATCGCGTCACCGGCTGCCAGCACACTGCTGCCTGGAACGATCATAGTTACCAGCAAAATAACTCTTAATACTGCTCTCATAACGACACCTGTCGATTAAAATTAATATGCTCCTCGAGAAAAGCATAAGGAAATTGCGGCGAGATTATGAGTCAAATTAGCCTGAAATGACTTCAGTCTACCGCAAGCAATACAGCGATCTTATTGGCATTAGTTCCTGCCATTGATATTCTGGTTTCATCTAATGAGGAGAAAATAATGCAAAGAACAATCCTTGGAATCGTCGTTACAACAGTCGGGCTTTTTATGCTTGGCTTCATCTACTGGGGGCTTAGCCCGATGCCCTATGACTCCTGGAAAAAGACCGAGGATGTCGCCCAGACTCAACAGATATTAAGAGATACCTTCCCCGAGTCCGGCACCTACTTTATTCCTGGCCGGCTTGAGGATACAGAGCTTATGTCGAGTCTTTATGCCAAAGGGCCTACTGCTTCAATTCATATAAATCTCGAAGGCGCAGATCCCGCTGACCCTGCCATTATGGCGCAGGGCTTCGTCCTTAACCTACTTGTGGTGTCATTGATGGCTGGCCTGTTTAAGGTTTGTCGAGCGAAAGAGTATCGAGACTTTGCCTGGATATCGATGATGGTTGGCGTGATTGGTGTAGTGATGTTCGATGGTGGCCACATCGTCTGGTGGCAAGAACCTGCCGGCTGGGTTGCCTGGCAAATGATTTACAATTTTTCAGCGCTTGTGTTTGTCGGACATATTCTCGGCATCTTTATGAAAGAGAAGCCAGAGGCAAGTTGAAACTAATGAAGTAAGATAAGAAATTAAACCCCGGATTAGACTTAAAGCTGATCCGGGGCACGCGCTTTAAAATATTGCTAACATTTCTTCAAAGGCTTTCATCTGCCCACCGTTAGCTGATGAAGGTACCAGAATCGGGGTCTTAATCCCCGCATCAAACCAGGCTTCAACGCCATCTCTTACCTCGGTTGCCGAGCCAAACAAGGTCGTATCAGCCAACCACTTATCTGTAAGAAAGTGAGGTATACGATCGAAATCCTTTTCTTCAATGGCCTTTTCAATGCCTTCCATTTCTTCCTGATAACCCGCTTCTTTCCAGTAGTTCCGGTAGTTCGGCAACATGGCATAAGAAGTTAAGGTCTTACGATTTACAGCTTTTGCTGCCTCGACATCATCGTTGATGCAGGTTGGAATCATATCGCCGATGAAAAAGTCATCGCTTGATCTGGCCTTATCAGATACCGCGGTGAGCGAATCTGCCATATGACTGCGAGCACCATTGGCAAAGACCATGCCCTGGGCAATTTCCTCACTTAATCCAATCATCTTTTTACGCAGTGTTGCCAATACTATGGGTGGCAACTCTCCCGCCCGCGGTACTGCTCGCAGTTGCTCAACAAAGTTCCTGGTATCAGTCAGTGGCTTACCACCGGAAATACCGCGTTGTTTCAATGCAGGTGCATGGCTGACACCAATACCAAAGCGAAATCTGCCATCTGAAATTTCATGGATAAATGACACCGTGTGGGCATAATCCGCAACCTGCCGGAAGTAGATAGGCATGATGCTTGTACCAAAAGTAATTTCATTGGTTGCAAAGGCAAGCGCCTCACAGAGTGACAGCGAGTCGCCGAGACTCGGACCGTAAATCCCGCTAAAGCCACGCTTTTCAATTTCGGTAGCAAGTTCAATTGTGGCTTTGCGCCGCCCTGGAACGGCGGCGAGACTTAGTGCTGGCATACGTGTCATAGTTCACTCCTGTTTGTGATTTTTGCCCGAGTCTACACAATGACCCTGCAAATCGCGACCTCCGTCGCTTCTGGCAAGATGGTAAAAGACAGGTAAAATCCGCAAGAATAATCGACCACTTCGTGGTTATAATTCACCACCCACTCAACAAGACAAGCGGCTATGGCAAAACGTAATTCCAAGACCCTGAAGAAGCAAAAAATCGCTATTGGTGTCGGTGCTGTAATTGTACTGGCAATATTTGCTTATCTCTTTTCAATTGTCGTGGTCGAAACTACCACGGATGAGTTTGTCGAGGGTGAACACTACACCCTGATTGAACAACCACGACGCATCCGCGGTGACAAAATTGAAATCATGGAATTTTTCTCCTACGGATGTATTCACTGTTACAACTTTGACGATGAACTAAGTGAATGGGTAGATAATCGAGCAGATACCATCAACTTCGTTCGCACGCCAGCAGTGGCTAACGATCAATGGCGAGCTTACGGTCGGGCTTTTTATGCCATGCAGCAACTTGGCATTCTCGAAGAACAGCACAAGCTATTGTTTCGTCTGGTACACGATGCACGTCGAAACCTGAACACCGCGGAAAAATTTGCTGAAGCACTTGCCACAGACAATGTTACCGAGGCGCAATTTATTGCAGCCTACAACAGTACGGAAACCAGCCAGAATCTCGCCAGAGCCGATGAGATTGCAAGACGTTACAGAGTAGCCGCTGTACCTGGCCTGGTGGTGCATGGTAAATACCAGATCCGCGCAGGTCGAAACCTCGGCTTAAGTCGCATGTTGGACGTCGCGGACTATTTGATCGCAAAAGAAAGATCACCCGCGCCTGCTGCAGAAAACGCGCCTGCAGCTGAAAAATAGCCGCGATGGGGTCCTGCTAGGGCGTAGGTTGTAAGGTAATCGGTGAATCAGGATCAACTCGCTTGACCGTGAACTTTTCGTTCGGCGCTATATCAAGCGGTTTAGGCCGGACGTTACGCATGGCAGATGTGATGACTCGCCAGACGTGGACTTCCGGTCTGAGCAGCTGATTTTTCACCGCCGGGTCCGAGGCGAGAATATCCTCTACTGCCGCAAGGCTTGCGGCCTTGATTAAGACAAGGCTACCCTGACTATTTTCCAGTGGACCATTCATTAGCATGACTTTTCGATAGTAGAGTTTTTGCAAAAAATCCAGATGCGCATCCATCTCTGGCTGCTGCTCATAGACAAGACCTTCTTGCCAGTTTGGGCCGGGATGATATTTCACGAGGAAATAGTGGCGCTGATCATCAGCAAGTACTGTTTCTACACTTATCAACAGGTATATCGCACACAGCAGCGAAATGGCTGCACGAAAACATCTAGTTGCTGCCTTGAAAAAAGGTCTCATGATTTGTCTTACCTGTTGGCTGGCCGATAAATCCTAGTCAGATATTTTCTTACTAAAATGCGGCATTGTCGAAGGGTCCCCGGCTCTGGTGTATCGGCTCTCAGTGCCAGTGCGGGTGACATTTTCATATACACCATCGTCACGCTTGACTAGCTTGGTAAAACCCAGGTTCTTAAGCCCACTATTACCAATCGGGGTATTCGCCATCGGCGCGGTCGTAATTATTCGTTCGACAGGTGTGTCTGCAGCGACATCACCCAGGGGTAGTTTATTTCGTTCACACACTTCACCCCAGGTTTTAAGCTTTTCGGCAATGGGATGAATAACTTCAACGATCTGGTCATTTAATTCACAATAATAATCATATCGAGGCATGCTACTTACCTTAACTTATGAAGGTGCTGGACCAGGGAATTCATCTCGCAAAACCCTTTTTAGCACCTTGCCACTCGGATTCCTTGGAATAGTATCAATAAATGCTGCACCCTTTGGCATCTTAAATTTTGCTAACTTACCGTCACAAAATTTCATCAGCTCTGCTTCCGTTAGTTCATCAGACTTTCGCACCACAACAGCAAAGGGTGATTCACCCCAGCGCTCACTTGGCTGACCTATCACTGCAACCTCTGCTACCCCCGGGTGCTCGAGAATAATATTCTCAATTTCAGCGGGATAAACATTCTCACCACCAGAAATGATCATATCCTTGATGCGATCCTGAATATAAACAAAGCCTTCCCCATCCATGGAGGCAACATCGCCAGTTTTCAACCAGCCATCAACCAGCGTTTCTGCGGTTGCATCAGGCCGATTCCAATATTCTTTCATGATATGTGGGCCTTTCACCCATACCTCGCCCTGCTCGCCTTCAGGCACATCCTTACCGTCTTCGCCAACAATACGAACGGAGGAGTGGAAGAAAGCACGGCCTGTAGAGCCAATCTTTTTAATGGCATTTTCAGCATCGATAACGCAGGCCGGGCCACAGGTTTCTGTTAAGCCGTAAATCTGGTGGACCTCAATACCAAGGGCGTCAAAGTCTCGAATTAGGCTAACGGGCAAGGGGGATGCCCCTGATTGCACATACCGCAGACTACTGTAGTCAAAGCGGTCTAGTTGCGGCACCTGAATCATAAAGTTGAGCATGGCAGGTACCAGCAAACCCGTGGTGATCTGCTCTTTTTGAATTAACTCCCAGGCTC
>CBDUKY010000083.1:0-9710 GCA_965367925.1 uncultured Pseudomonadales bacterium
AATGCTGACGCTGCTGATGTTGATGGCAATGGGTGGCATATAGCGCCAGCTAATGTCCCCGTTGATTTCGAGGCCAAGACCGGTTTGATCCTGAAAGGTACTGGATAGGCGAGCCTTGTAAGCGTCAGGATTATCTAACAGCAAGAGCAGGGCAATCAGGGCAATAACAGGCAGCCCAATAACAACAGCAATGACAATCAATGCGCGTGACATAAAAACTTAACCTTTGGCTAGAGCGAGGTTGGTGCGAGTGTATTCGCAGAGTACTTGTATGATCCCGCGAGTGACGTCTTTGTTCCCTGACATCAGCTCATAAAGTGATTCCCCGTCTAAACGGAGCAAATTACAGTCCTCAACGGCCTCCACAGTAGCGGCTCTTGGTTCTGGGTCCAGCGCGGCAAGTTCACCGAATACAGTGCGACTGCCAAGTACGCCTAATTCCTTTTCACCCTCAGTAATTCTGACCTTGCCGTTAACGACGATATACATGCTGGTACCCAATTCGCCTTGACGAATGATGGTGTCACCGGCCAGGTATTCAATCGACTCGACAATAGTTGCAAGATCGGCAAGTTGTGCCTCCGGTACAGAGGAGAAAATATTGACTGATTTAAGAATCAGTATCTTTTCAATAGTAAGGAGCATAAATCAGGGCAACTATCTTCAAGCCGCTATTATGCAGGGTTATGGGCTTATAAGAAATCGCCGATTAGGGGGCTTTGGACGTTAAAAGTGTGCCCCTATACTGGGTCAGCTGTGGTGTCCGGATCAATCTCTGGCTGTAGTCTGGCCAGTAGTGCGGACACGATATGTTGCACTTCTTTGCTGGCGTCAGCTGTGAAGCCGCGTAGCGTACGTCTTATATCATCAGGGCCAAGTTCACTTAAGGCCCAGAGCGCGGTTTCTCGTACCAGTGGCTCAGGGTCTTTCAAGCAGGACCGCACCAGTTCTTCGTGCTGGCCGAGCTTATGTTTGCCAATATGCTGCAGTAGAACCGCCCTGGTCCAATAAAAAGCCTGATCAAAGTGAGTGGAAATGATGTTCTCAATGCGGTCATTGGCAGAAAGGGAACTTTGTGGGAAACGCATACCGAGTTTTTCTAACCGTTCTGAAACTGTCAGATCATCAAGCAGGGGAATCACAATTTGCTTCACTTCATTGGTAAGCAGATTATCCAGTACTTCAAGGGCAAAAACGCGTAGCTCTGAGATGTTTGAATCAATATTCGCTCGGGTATCGAGCATGACGATAGAGCTAAAGATAAAGGAAGTCAGGAGCAACATGTTGTCCCGATGCACATCTAGCTCATGGGCCATGGCTGAGTGAATTTTTTCTGCGCCTGCAACATCCCACAGATCTTCCATGGTCGCCAGTAACCAGGTGAGAATCTCAACTTCTTCATCCAACATATTGACGAAGATATAGCGATCGTCTGGCTTCGCTTGATAGTGCCGGTGAGCGAGGCTTACAAAAATCTGATGTCGTAGCTCTGGCTCTTCTAAATAGATATGTTGCAGCAGGATATCGACAGTCTGGGGGGAATCAATATCTTTTAGGATTTCGATAATTTTCCGCTTTGCCTGGCGCGAGGTGGTGGCGTCTGCAAGGCCACGATCTAGATCATACAGGGCACCTTCACCATGCTGGTGAATTGCGGTGCCAACTCTGCCAAGTAAAGATGGGTTCGATAATTTGCTCACCAGCTTACCGACAAGCCGCTCGTCTTTGACGTTACCGGCGGCAACAATCGCGCGATCCGTGACTGATTGGTCAAGGTCGTCTAATAGTTCGATCAAGTATCCGCTGAAGGTTTTGCTGCCAATCGCACCGAGTACATCTGCGGCGAATCCTCGCTTTTCTGCATCCTCGGAGCGAACCATGTCCAGTAGATAGTTCTGGGAACTCTCCATCTGCGGGTTATGACTCAAGATGCCAACAAGGGCGCCAAGTCTTACCTCAACATCTTTGTGGTCTAGAAATGGGGTGAGGGTATCAATGGTGTTTTCCTGGCCGAGTGCGGCATAGGTCCTGAGTACCTGCCCAAGCAGTTGCGGGTCGGTTTCCTCGTCAATCCGTTCAAAAACCTGAGTCGCAAGTTCAGAAGACTGCATTCTTTCAATCCGCTGCAGGACATTGAGTCTAACTGCCTCGTTTTTGTTAGAAAGAATGTTCTGAATATGATGGGTGATATCTGGGTGCTCAATTTCTTCTAGCAGGTTGAGGCAGTAAAAAATCTCCGCCGGATAGTTGCTTTCCAACCCACGTAAGATGATCTCGATAGAGGCATTGTCCAGTTGGTTAATATTCAAGCCGCCAAGCTTTCGCTTTTGAATAGTCTCCACCAGATTGGAAAGATACATGCGCCGAATCAGAAACCCGCAAATGATCCAGCCACCCATGAGCCCTGCGAGCAGGAGTAAGAACAGTTTGGGTTCCCAGTTTAGCTGCTCAGAGACAATAAATAAGGCAACCCCAGCGAGACCACTTGCTAATGGGTCGACGATCCCTTCAATCAAGGAGGTGCCGAGGCTGCGCTGTCTGTCTGGCAAGACCTGGAACAATATCCCAACACTAGGGCGCCAGATGGCGGACTGCAAAATAACCCTTAGTGCATTGGTGGCGACCATGACGATAAAGATCAGGCTTACGTCAACACCACCGAATTCCATGGTACTAATGGCAATTGAACCGGCACCAATAAGAACAGGAAAGGCCAGGACCCCGGCAAGCATGCCAAACTTGCGCAGAAAGGGGGCGAAAATAAAGATCATGGTTAACATGGTGAGAAAGCCAGCAATAGCAAAGAACTGACCAATAAAACCGGCCAATTCAACCGGGTCCGGAAACTGTACCGCAGCATATTTGTAAAACGCCACGTCGAGGAAAAAGTAGGCAAAGATAAATGCGCTGTAGCAAAGTGCGATCAGTTGCACATAGGGGAGCTTCAACATGCTCATCATTCTGCCCTGACCTTCAGATTCAGTAGCGTGGGTGGTTTTACTCGATAGTTCCGCTGTGAACCGCTTAACCGTTGCCCTGACCACGAGAAATACCCCGGCAATTGCCAGCGCGGCTACCCAGAGCAAATCTTCGACCTGCATAAAGTCCAGCAGCACGACGATCGAAAGCCCGCCAACCATCTCAGCGAGAAACTCACCAGAACGTGTCAGCCCAGATAGCCGCTTTGTTTGCCTGACATTCAGTAGCCGGGTTAGTAAGGCAATAAATTGCAGGCTAAATAGCATGTAGATGATTTCGAAAAATAACGGCAGGGCAAAGATCAGAGAATTGTTGCTAAAGCTACCGAGGGTCAGCCGGATCAGTATGACACTGAGAAATATGGTGCCGAGCACTGTATAGAGGTATGCCTGGGTGCTAAATTGTCTGGTTGAGCGCTCAATTGCCAGGGTAACCAGGGTGCCAGTAAACGCTAACAATATCGCGATGACGGCGAGCTGTTCCGAGGCGAAATACTTGAGGAACAAGGTGAAGGCGCAAACCCGGATCATGCCGATGGCAATGCCGGACAGGAACATATTACTGAACAGCAATGAGACGAGAGGTGCTTCTCTTGGACGAATGCCAAGACTCACCAAAAATCGTTCTTCCGTTGAAAGTGATCGTTTGTCGACGACAGCTTCTGTCACAACATGCCCGGATTATTTTTTCTTATTATGCGTGATACGAAGGAAGTGGGCGAGTGGTGTTTATTTGCATGTTTGGATAGTGATAATCTCATTGGCTTAAGCATAGTTACGGTGTTGGGGAGCAACGAATGGCTGAAGTCGGTACGCAAGCAGTAGGCAACGAGAATAATCCACTCAGGGTGGCGATTATTGGCTCGGGGCCAGCGGGATTTTATACCGTGAGCAACTTCTTAAAACATACAGATATCCATGTTGAAATGGATATGTTCGATAGACTGCCAACCCCTTTTGGGCTTGTCAGGGCAGGTGTCGCGCCAGATCATCAAAAATACAAGACGGTAACCCGTGCCTACGATAAGAGCGCGCAACAGGAAAACTATCGTTTCTACGGCAATGTTGAATATGGTCGTGATCTTACCCTTGAGGACTTAAAGCAGTATTACCATCAAATTATCTTTTGCAGTGGTGCGCCGGGTGACCGCAATCTAGGCGTCCCAGGAGAAGATTTACCGGGTAGCCATTCGGCCACTGACTTTGTTGCCTGGTACAACGGCCACCCGGATTATGTCGACTATGAGTTTGATTTGAGCCAGGAAAGCGCTGTCATCGTTGGGGTTGGAAATGTCGCAATTGACGTTGCACGCATCCTTTGTAAAACCGACAACGAGCTAAAAAACACAGATATGGCGGACCACGCCCTGGCTGCCCTGCGAGCGTCGAAGATTAAACAGGTTTATGTCCTCGGTCGGCGGGGCCCGGCCCAGGCGGCATTTACACCGCCAGAAATTAAAGAAATGGGTGAACTAGAAGACGCGGATGTCACAGTGCCAAAAGAAGAAGGCATTGTTGACCCGGCAAGCCGCAAAGAGATGGACGCGATTGGCGACAAGAATGTCGCAAAAAATGTCGCTGTGATTGAGGATTTCACCAACAGGTCACCAGGGACTAAAAGTAAACAACTAACCATTCGTTTTCTTGTCTCGCCAACGGCGCTTGTCGCTGGGGAAGACGGCCGGGTCGCGGCAGTAAAAATTGTCAAGAATGAAGCTGTTGCTGGCGCAGATGGATCTGTCAGCTTTAAACCAACAGATATTGAAGAAACCATCCCGGCTGGGCTGGTATTTCGCTCTGTTGGCTATCGTGGTGCACCAGTTGCAGAGATTCCTTTTAATGATAGTCGTGGCACGATTCAAAATGAGGCTGGCCGAATCACAAATGATGCAGGCGAACCTTTAACGGGTTTATACACGGCAGGTTGGATTAAACGCGGCCCAACAGGTGTGATCGGTACCAACAAGACCTGTGCCCAGGAAACTGTCAATATGATGGTTGAGGATTTGAAAGCAGGTAAGTATTTTCAACCAACGCATTCGACAGTGAGTGCGGCGGAAGCTTTTATTAAGTCCAGACAAGCAGATGTTATTTCCTACCAGGACTGGATGAAAATTGACGAGGTTGAAACAGAAAAAGGTGGGGCGCAAGACAGGCCTCGAGTTAAGTTTACCCGCATCCGCGACATGCTCGATTTGTTGGGGAGGTAAGTAATATTGGAAGTAGCGGCAATTGATGCGTTTACTGACAATGTTAAGCAGCATATATTCGCGTCACTCAATATAGACCCGGCTGATCTCAAGGATTTAGGTGGCTTTGAAAGCTTCGTGTTTTTGCATCTCCCCTCCGATGAAATCGTAAGGGTCACTCACGAGAGTCATCGAAGCGTTGACCAGATTCTTGCGGAAATGAACTTCCTCAAATTCCTGGCGAGCCATGGTGCTGCTGTATCGACGCCTGTCTATGTTAAAGCGCCTGAACTTGTTATTCAGATAGGTGAATTTATTGTCAGTCGCTTTACCTGTGCCCGGGGTCGGCGGGTTGAATCGTCTGACTGGCATCCTGACCTGTTTCAGCAATGGGGAGCAAATATTGGTCAGTTCCATATGCTGTCGCAAAAGTATGATGCACCTGGGCCAAGGCGTACTAGTTGGCAGGCTGATAGCAATTTTGCGCTTGCAGAGCTGCCAGCATCAGAAAGTGTTGTCAGCGAGATTGCAGGGGAAGCACTAAAGCGCCTTGCACAGTTACCAACTGATTCAGCTTATTTCGGCCTGATCCATGGGGATGCTCACTCGGGTAACTTCTTTATCGATGGGGACAAATTAACCTTTTTTGATTTTGATGACTGTGGCTATCAATGGTTTGGCTACGATGTTGCGACCATCTTGTTCGGTGCGGTGATGCAATCCTGGATGGATGAGTCTCCGGCGGCGCAGGTTGAAGCGGCCGAAGCATTTTTGCCCGCGTTTCTAGAAGGCTATAAGCAATTTATGCCTACCTCTACCTTGCTGCTGGAGCAGATGCCGTTATTTCTCAAGATCCGCGAGTTGAGCCTGTATCGCGTTATCCATTTGCATCTTGATGTAAATAATTTAACAGACTGGTATCCGGCAAGATTTATGGCTGGTCGCCGGGAGAGAATAGAAGCGAAGCTACCCTATCTGGACCTGGATTTTAGCAAGTACCAGTAACCAGCAGTCTTTCGGCTAACTGCCGGGTAATTCATCAACCTTATTGCGCATCATTCTTACCCGGTTTCCTGATTCAGGGTTCGTTAGAATGCTCCAAATCCAGCGAACCCAAAATCAACATATGAACCAGATAAACGTAGACCAACTAGATTTACCGCGATTGATGACCGTGCAGCCAGGGGACAAACCCGACACCTTTATTGGGGTGCCGGAATCCTATGGCAGATTAGGTATCTATGGTGGTCATTTTCTTGGTCAAGCACTCAGCGCAGGCTTCGGCACAGTGGACGCGCCTAAGCTTGCACAATCTCTACATGCCTATTTCTTGAACCCTGGTGATCCAGCAACGCCGATTGAATATCAGGTGGTCCGTTTGAAAGAAGGGCGGGGCATTGATATGCGTGGTATTACTGCGTACCAGAATGGTCGAGCCGTTTTTTACATGATGGCGAGTTATAAATTACCCGAGACCGGTGATGAGCATCAAAAGCAAATGCCAGAGGTTATTTCACCAGAGGCCCTTGCTGAAAAATTCGCACAGTCGCCAGCGAGATTCCAACCGCCAATGATGGCTAAAGATCGGGCAACCTTGCTGCTTATCTCAGAATCGTTTGTACCTGCTGAGTTTGATGCTGGTCGCGAACCCGTCTTACAGAATTGGATGAAGTCAAATCACACAAATGAAATTGATGACCGGGCTGGACAATGTGCACTGGCATTTTTGTCCGATGGTACCTTGATGTTCAACTCAGTAATTCCCTACGGCGTGCCATTTCAAACTCACCGCCTGACTAGTATTGACCATAGCGCCTGGTTTCATCGCACCTGTAATGTAGGTGATTGGATGCTATACGATCAGCGAAGCACAGCCGCGGCAGATGGTCGTGGCATGAATGAAGGTGAAGTCTTTGATAGATCGGGCAGGCTCATTATGACCACTGCCCAGGATTCCATGTTGCGAAGAATGCCTGCTAGTTAAAGCAGGCTTATTCAACTATTTCCAGCTAGCTCTGGGGGTCACAATCGGAAAGCGCCTTTCGAATTGATCGAATAACCCTGCCAACTGAATCAAGGCATTGGCATCGCCATCAATCTCAAGGGCATCTTCTGCAAGTAGTTGCGTCGCATCTGTAAGTCCCATCATCAAGCGCTTAAAATCTAGCGATGACAGTTTAAGGGTGGCGACAGCATCGTCAGCCTGTTTACCAGAAAAGGCATGAAGCACGGCATTTTCAATGGAAAGCACGCAGGCCTCAATGTCTGTGAAGGCAAGATTGATCACGAGTACCAGACCAGCAGCTCGCTCTCCATTTAGCCTGACCGCCAGGGTCTGGAACATGTTCGACATGGGAATAGACGCGGCCATGCTCTCATTGGCATTGAAATTGGCTCCTTTTGGCAATCCCTCGCGTAGCTCGAGGGCTCCACAAAGATAAAAGTTGCGCCAGGGGCCAGATTCAGATTGATAGCCTAGTTGCTCGAATGTATCGGCAAGCAGTGCGCGCCCTTTGATATGCTCAGGGTCTGCCATCACAACATGCTTAAGCACTTCTGCTACCCAACGATATTCCCCTGCCGCAAAAGACCCCTCTGCTTTTGTAATTATCTCATCTGCACCGCCCATATACTCAACATATTTTTCCGCAGCATCTACAGGTGGTAAGGGGTAAAGATTGGCTGGGTTGCCATCAAAAAAACCGAGGTACTTCACATATACTGCTCTCGTATTGTGATGCACAGTGCCGTAGTAATCCCGGTTGTAAAATTCTAGACCAAGACTATCCGGCAATTTCACCTGTTCTGCGATTTCGTCTTTGGTGTAACCAAGGTTAGCAAGGCGTAGGGTTTGATCATGGATATACTTGTAGGTGTCTCGTTGTTTCTTTAAATACTCTATGACTTTATCTCTACCCCAGATTGGCCAGTGATGGCTAGCGAATTCAACTTCAAGACGATCACCAAATAGCTCAATGGATTCATTGATTTGACGATTCCAGGCGAGTGCATCCCGTACCTGGGCACCGCGGGGGGTATAAACATTATGGAGATGGTGGGAGGTGATCTCTGACATACACAGTGCTTTAAATTGCGGGAAATAGAACACCATCTCTGCCGGTGCTTCTGTGCCAGGCGTCATTTGAAATTCTATATCAATACCGTCGATGCACCTTGTTTCACCTGTTGTGGTGATTGTGTCGTTAGGTACGATAAAACCAGTGCTACCCATGGAAAGTGCGGCACCGAGACCTGTTGAGACAAAACCTTTTTCTGACGACTTAAGGAGATTGCCGTACATATAGGTCGCCCGGCGACTCATGACATTGCCGGCCAGGACATTTTCTGACAAGGCTTCATCAACAAATCCTTCAGGCGCAATGACCGCCACCTTGCCACTTGCCGCATCCTCATGGCTCACGACACCGAGAATACCGGCGTAGTGGTCAGCATGGCTGTGGGTGATAATGACACCAACTACAGGCCTCTCGCCTAGATGCTTGTTAGCAAGTGCCAGACCTGCCCGTGAACTTTCCGTTGAGGTCAATGGGTCGATAA
The DNA here is from genome assembly GCA_965367925.1 of uncultured Pseudomonadales bacterium. Lineage (GTDB taxonomy): Bacteria > Pseudomonadota > Gammaproteobacteria > Pseudomonadales > Azotimanducaceae > JAHRVQ01. Next base: position 8,726 of record CBDUKY010000083.1, read on the forward strand.
TGATCCAACCAGTCTCCCCTCGAATCAGGGTCATATTAGCTATATCAAAGCTTCGAATCTGGTAGAGGCCATCAACCACCTCATATAAACCATGATTCAGAGCGTTCAATTGCGCCTGGCGCCACAGGGAAGGGTTAACCGTATCTGGTGCCTCACCCTTAAGAAACGAAAGACCTTCTAAATCAAAGACGTTTCGGTTACCGCGGTCATGAGCAATTACCATCGGATCAAGGGTCGCTATAAATCCTCGCCTGGCATCTTCAAAGCTGCGCTTGTCTTCAAAGTTTAACTTTTCCTTAAACTGCTTCTGAACCGCGATTGTCGCTTCGGTAGCTTCTTTGGGTTGGGCAAGATCTTCAGGGAGAGGTTTGTAGTCAGTCATGGGCGCGGGGAAATTTGTTATGAGTTTTTCGCAGCATAATCTCTTCGGGTGCCAAATTAAATGGTTTGTCACATGCGCATTTTATGACGTCTTAGGTAGTTGATTCGCCAATTGCGTATTAAAGGCTTATTGAAATCATGATTAGTTTTTGCTGATGAGATATTCTTGCGCGAACCAAGTGCGGACCAATCTTTTGTACCTTTCAATTCTTGCAGAAACAATCGCTGTCACAGGACCAATATTTATTATCGTCCTGTTAGGACTGATCTTGATGCGGATCGGGTTTCTTGATGATCACTTCAATCAAATAGCATCAAAGCTGGTATTTAATATCGGCTTACCAGCGCGTTTATTTACCCATATTGTCAAAATTGACTTGAACAATGCTGTCGACTTTGATGTTTTCAATTTCAGCTTATTCGCTGCAGTTCTTGGTTTTTCGCTCAGCTGGCTCGTGTCCATCTGGGTGAAACCAAGAGAGGATAGAGGTGTATTTGTTCAAGGTGCTTTTCGCAGTAATCTTGGTGTTATTGGTATCGCACTGAGTGCCAATGCCTATGGTGCTGAAGGGCTTGCGCTTGCGTCACTGTTGATGGCGAGTCT
>CBDUKY010000084.1:0-9675 GCA_965367925.1 uncultured Pseudomonadales bacterium
GGTATCCAGATGACCGATATATTGATGTGCTGGTAGGTCAGGTCAGACGAAAATTTCGCCAACACGCACCGAACACAACATTTATTACAACTATCCATGGAACAGGCTATCTTTTTGCGCCGACAGTGCAATAGCCAACACCGCTATTTCGTTCAGCCACATTGGCTGTTCGTCGGTGACCCCCGGCATCTACTATGACCAACGTCAACGGCTACAGTCACCAAAAACTGATCCATCAGGGTCCTCATACCCTGGTCTATTCGGCTGTCAGGGACAGTGATGGTGAACCTGTTGTCCTGAAACAACTGCGCACCGGTGCAGCAACCGTTGAATTAAACGCCCAGTACCGAAAGGAGTGCGAACTCCTCCAGTCTCTTGATGCCGACACAATCATCACCTGTCATGAACTGATCAATGAAGATGGTGTGCTTAGCCTGGTCCTAGAGCATTTTGATGGACTACCCCTGGCGGAACTCATTAAGGACAGCAGGCCATCACTCGTTGATGCAATCAGGGTGACCCTCGCGATTGCAGACACCCTTGACTACATACACTCGAAAAAGATCATCCATAAAGATATCAACCCAGCGAACATACTTTGTGATGCTAACTTCGAGAAAATAAAGGTCATCGATTTTAGTCTCGCAACGCTTCAGTCCTCATCGAATTCACAATCAACCAATAATATTATCGAAGGCACCCTCGCCTATCTCTCGCCAGAGCAGACAGGCAGGATGAATCGTTCGGTGGATTACCGGAGCGACCTATACTCTCTCGGTGCCTTGTTGTTCCAGTTATTAACGGGACAGACACCTTTCGACGGTAAAGATGATTTAGAGGTTGTTTTCCAACATCTCGCCAGGGAACCCATTGCCCCTTCCAGCATTTGCCCTGAACTACCAGAGGCACTTGATCGAATCGTATTGAAGCTTCTTCAAAAATCACCGGAAGACAGGTATCAAAGTACCCATGCTATCCGTCAGGACCTCAAACATTGCTATGACCTGCTATTGGCTGGTGGTAACAAAATACCGGATTTTGAGATTGCGCTTGATGATGTCCCGGAGCAGCTAAATATCTCTGATCGGCTACTACAGCGCGACGACCAACGCGCCACGCTGAAGAAGATATTTAATCAATTTGAAAATGACCAGTCCCGGGCCGTTAGCATCATTGGTGAAGCAGGCACAGGCAAGTCCACCTTGTTAAGAGAGATTCATCGCATCACGGTTAGCCGAAATGGCATGATTGCGACCAGTCGACCAAGCGTGATTAGTAGCGATGTTCCATATAGTGCCCTGACTGAATCCCTTAAAGAACTTGCCCGGCAATTGTTATCAAGGCCAGACCTTCCATTGCTACAAAAGGGAATGGCACAAAGCTTTGGTCAAGGTCTATCGCTAATCACCGATCTTGCACCGGAACTAAAGACAGTCCTTGGTGAGACTCCCGAGGCAGAAAAACGCGTCTTGAGCCCCCAGGAGAACCAGAACCGACTGCTGACGGGAATCTCTGGCTTCTTGAGCTTTCTGTCCACTCGTGCCAGCCCTATTGTCCTTTGTGTCGATAACTTTCAGTGGGCTGATCAAGCGTCGATTAGTGTCTTCGAGGCCTTGCTTACAAAATTTCGCCCACCGGGATTGATTTTTGTCAGTGCATGCACCACCCATCCAGATGCAAGTTTGAGTAGCCACCTGAACACCTTTTTTGCTCTGGCGAGGGCCCAGAAAAGTCTGACAGTGATAAAGACAAGCAATCTGGATATCAGCAATGTTGCCCTGCTAATCTCAGACTCGTTGTTCCGTTCTATTGACGAATCCCAGGAGCTCGCAGCGGTGATCCATGGCAAGACAAGTGGCAATCCGCAGGCCCTGAGAGAATTCATCAACTATCTGTATGACAACCAGGTTATCTTTTTTGATCGTGACCATCGCGAATGGGATTGGAACCTTGATGCTATTCGATCGCAATCAGCTTCTGAAAATGTTGGTGAGGTGCTGTCTCGCAAGATTCAAGATCTCGAACCCAACACGTCGCGCGTACTTAAGATAGCCGCTTGTATCGGCCATGAATTTGACCTGAATACAATTAAGACTGTCTCAGAGATGTCATTTTCGGAGACATCATCGCGGCTATTGCAAGCTGTTAGAGACGGTTATCTTGTTCGCACAGAAAGAAGTGCAAATGAAGAATCCGTTAAATATCGATTTGCACACGAGAGTATTCAGCAAGCAGCCTACACACTATTAGAAGTTGTAGAACGGCGCCAAATCCACGCACATATTGGCCAGGCCTACCTGCATGAAACCGGCAGTGAACCTATCGACAACATATTCGATATTGTTAACCAGTTGAACAATAGCTTCGAGAATCCTGAAGCGGTTGATATAGATAGATTCAAACTTGCACAACTAAACCTGACTGCTGGCCGACGAGCAAAACAAGGGGCAGCGTTCCAGGCAGCATTTCGCTATCTGCGAACGGCTATCGCCCTGCAGGGCAGTAATGTCTGGGACCACTACGACCTTAGCCTGGACATTCATCTCGAAGCTGCAGAGGCAGCATACTTATGCGGTGACCGACGACAGCTTGAAACCCTTATTCAAGCTACCCTCACCCATGCAAAAACACCTATAGATAAATGCCGCGCCTATGAGGTGCAACTGAGAGCACTACTCGCCTACAACGAATTAGAAACGGCCATAGACATTGGTCATAGTGTTTTATTATTACTGGGCCATCCCATTCGCCAGGATATTGGTCGTGTGCAGCTATTTTTCTGGCAGGTACAACTGCTGATCCGTACCAGGAAAGTGCACAAGACAGCCCTGGATCAGATGCCAAAAATGACTGACCCAACCCATCGAGCGGTTATGCGAATTCTCACCCTGCTATCCCAGGCAGGATATTTAGCAGGCCGAGAATCCACCGCATCTTATATTTTAAAAATGACCGAGCTGTCACTGAAATACGGCATGGCGCCGGAAACCTCATTTGCTTATCCCATGTTCGGCGCATTGACGATTACTTACTTCGGCACCATTCAATCTGGATACAAATTTGGCATCCTCGCGCAAGCCAATCTGGATGACTCCAATCGTGAGTTGCACGCACGCACCAATACCCTGGTGCACAATTTTATAATGAACTGGAAGCATCATCTTAAGGAGTCACTTGAACCCCTCGCGAATGCCTATCAGGTAGGTTTTGAGACCGGTGACATAGAATCCGCGATGATCGCGGCAATGACTAGTCAGGCCAGCGCTTTCGTGCTTGGTCATGACCTCAATACCCTCGACACCAACTTAACCAACTACAACGCCAAGGCACACGAGTTTAGCCAGACCCCGATGCTAAGCATGGGATCAATCTATCAGCAGGCTGTAAAAAACCTGATTAACCCAACGACAGCACCCTGGCTGCTTCAAGGTGAGATATACCATGAGGCAGAACTATTACAGTTCCATCAAACCTCAGGGGATGAGTCCAGCGTTGCCAATTTATTTATCGTAAAACTATTTCTCGCGGTTTTGTTCGGTCGACCAGAACATGCCATGACTTTTGCCCAGGAGGCGAGAAGCAAAATTAATGCGGTCGTCTCTTCTCCCGCTGTACCATTTTTTATTCTCTATGAAAGCCTTGCCTATATTTCCCAGCTGTCTTCATCAGCACCCTGGCAACGATTGAAACTCGCCTACCGCATTCGACTTAACTTGCGATTACTCAGAAAATGGGCGCACCACGCACCTGAAAATATATTGCATGCCTATCACATGGTAGAGGCTGAGTTAGCGCGAGCATCAAACAATCCGACGCTTGCGATTGATAACTACGAACTAGCGATCTATTACGCCAAGGAACATGGCTATTTGAAGGATCACGGTTTTGCTTGTGAACTGGCCGGTCGATTCTATGACGCAAACGACAAGCATGAGCTAGCGATATTTCACTTTCGCAAAGCAAGAGCAAGCTATATCAGGTGGGGCGCAATGACGAAAGTGCAGGCCCTGGACAAGGAATTTATCGAACTAACAGATGATAGCTACCTCAATCATCATGCCAGCAGCCAGACAACTTATTCAGTATCAAGCTACGGTGAAGACGCCTCAAACTATCGTGGTAACTTCTTAGACTTGAGCTCAGTGATCAAGGCCTCACAGGTTTTGTCCGGTGAAATTATTCTAAGTAATCTACTCGAACGACTGATGCAGGTCGCACTTGAAAATGCGGGTGCACATAGCGCTTGTTTATTACTCACCCAGGGTGATGAACTTCAGGTTGAAATTACTAGCCGATTTAACGGCAGTACGACAGAACATCAGCTAAAAAGTATCCCGATTAATGAGTTCAAGGAGATACCCATCTCCGTTGTTCAATATGTTGCCCGTACGCAGGAAGACCTTGTGTTAGGGGACCCGGCTAATGAAGACATCTTTACCCAGGACGACTATGTTGTTCAGCACAATCCAAAATCGATTCTTTGCTTCCCCATTCTGAGCAAGTCTCACTTAACCGGCGTGCTCTACCTTGAAAATCTACATTCAACTCATGCTTTCACCCAGGATCGAGTGGCCGTGTTAAAACTCCTCGCTTCACAGTCGGCGATCGCGATTGAAAATGCCAAGCTTTACAAACAACTTAGTGACTCAAAGAATAAGTATCTTTCCTTGTATGAAAATGCTGTTGAAGGAATCTTTGAAGTAAACCTTGATGGGGAGGTGATAAACGCTAACCCGGCTGCCGCTCAGCTGATTGGTTTTAGTGGCGACGTTGAAGAACACCCTAACGATATCGACATAGATAAACTCTTCGTCGATCAAGTAGATATTAGTCAACTGCGGACACGCATACTCGACGAAGAACGTGTGATGGGATTTGAAACCCAGCTAAAACGCCTTGATAACCGACAAATCTGGGTAGTTATGTCCGCCAAGTTAATTAAGGACGAGGACGGCACTCCTTCCCATGTCGAGGGCTCAATTATCGACATTACTGAACGGAAATTGCGCCAACAAGCGGAGCAGGCCACAAGACTAGCTGAGGCTGCCACTGAAACGAAAAGTCAGTTTCTTGCCAATATGAGCCACGAAATCCGCACCCCTATGAACGCGATCCTCGGTTATACGGAGCTAGCGCTCAAAACGGAACTAACCGAGCAACAAACTAACTATCTTAGCACCATAAAGAACTCGTCAGGACATCTACTACGTGTAGTAAATGACATTCTGGACATTTCGAAGGTCGAATCAGGAAAACTTGAACTCCAAAATGTTCCATTCAAATTGTCACAGATATTCCGTGATATCGAAAATCTTTTCGACCTGACTGCAAAACAAAAAGGTATCGAGCTAATTCTCCCTACCACCGGTGATGACATTTATATGGGAGACCCGGTTCGAATCGGACAGGTGCTCATTAACCTTGTCAATAATGCCCTTAAATTCACACCTAGCGGTACGGTTCGTGTCGACCTTGAGATCATGCCGTTGCACGATGGTTCTAGCTGTCTAAACTTCACCGTGAGTGATACAGGGATTGGGATCGCAGAAAGCGATCTAGAAATCATTTTTGAATCATTTACCCAGACAACTACCGAAAGCAATGAAAGTGGTACAGGTCTTGGTCTTGCCATTTGCCGAAATCTTGTTGAGATGATGCAAGGTCACATTCACGCTACCAGCACGCCTGGAGAGGGTAGCCAATTCTACTTCTCTATCGTCATCAATTCCGCCGCTGATGATGCAGAAGTCTTCGAACCGATCAGCGTCAAACAACAAATCGGCGAAGGTCTTGAGCTACTACTGGTTGAAGACAACAAGATTAACCAGGAACTGGCGAAAGAAGTTCTTGAGGCCTCTGGATTCAAAGTTACCGTGGCCAACAATGGTGTTGAGGCACTCGATATTCTAGAGGACTCAAACGTCGCTGTGGTTTTGATGGATTTGCGTATGCCGGTGATGGACGGTAACGAGACAATCGAAATTATTCGCCAGCGACCAAACTTACGCCATCTACCTGTCATTGCGCTCTCTGCCGGTGTACTTGGTCAATCAACCGGCGATCTTTTGCATGCAGGGTTTGATCACTACATTAGCAAGCCGGTGGATTTTCAAAAGTTACTAGCGCTTATCGCTGAAATTTGCGGTTTGCAGTCGGTGGCAGAATCAGCGCCTGAAACCGATGTTTCAGTTGGCGAGATTATGGGGATCGACTTTGCCCAGGCACTACGTAGTCACGGTAACGATGATGCGCTTCTTGGTCGCCTGCTCAGTGAATTTGTAAAAATCTACAATCATGCCGATGAAGACCTGGCAAATTTTGTCGCCAGCGACATGCAAGAAAAGGCCGAACGCCTGACGCACAATATTGCCGGCGTGGCAGGTAGCTTTGGCGCATCATCGCTTATGCATACAGCCCGGCAACTAGAGCACAAGCTCATTGCCAACAGAAATCAAGATGAACTACTCTCTGCTGAAGATATGAAACCTTTTGAGACGGAGCTACATAACTTCGTCTCTGCCATTGAACAATACTGGCAGGAAGCACGGCAAAGCGCCTAGCTCAAAGGTTAACGACATCCAGCCGCTGCACAGCAGAGGCAGCGTTAAAATCATGCAACTCACGATCCAATAGATGCGAAGGTGCCACATGGCTAATGGCTCGGAAGATGCTTTCGAGCCGACCGGGATGTTGTTTGTCCCAGGCTTGCAGCATCGATTTGATCATTGGCCGTTGTAAATTCTCCTGGGACCCACACAGGTTACAGGGAATGATTGGCATTTCTGACAGGGTTGCATAGGCTTCAATATCACTTTCCTTGCAATAGGCCAGTGGTCGGATCACAACATTTTTACCATCGTCACTGAGTAATTTCGCTGGCATGGTTTTCAAGGTCCCGCCGTGGAACATGTTCAGAAACAGGGTCTCGATAATGTCGTCTCGATGGTGTCCGAGGGCCACTTTGGTAAAGCCGTGTTGTTGCGCGTACTTATAGAGTATTCCTCGTCTAAATCGTGAGCACCAACCACAGTAGGTCTTACCTTCAGGTACCATTTCCTTCACCAGAGAATAGGTGTCCTCGTTAATCACATCATATTTGGCACCAATAGATTCAAAGTATTCAGGCAAGACATGTTCGGGGAAACCCGGTTGTTTCTGATCAAGATTAACCGCGACCAGCTCAAACTTGATTGGCGCATGGGCCTGCAAGTTGGTCAAGATATCGAGCATGGTCAGACTATCCTTGCCTCCGGAGATACAAACCATTACCTTGTCGCCATCTTCGATCATGGAAAAGTCAGCAATCGCCCTACCCACTTCCCGGCGCAGGCGTTTTTGCAGTTTATTTTTTTCGTAACGTTTTTTCTGTTCCATGGATCTATACTGTTATCGTCAATAGGCGCAATTCTACACCGCCAGTCTGTTTTGCGTCGAACAATTACCACTGAAGCTGATCTAACTCCCTATGAAGCGATATCTAGTCCTTGTCACCCTCATTTTCAGCATAAACTTGCCGGCATCGGCGGCAGTCATCTTGCAGTATCATCATGTGAGCACCACGACCCCGGCCATCACTAGCACCACCCCTGAGATGTTCAAGCAGCATATGCAGCATTTGCGCGATGCTGAGTTCAACGTGGTTCCAATCACAGCAGTCATTGAGGCAATTTCGACGAATACACCACTGCCAGCGAAGACTGTCGCAATCACCTTTGATGACGCCTATACCAATATTTACGAAAATGCCTACCCGCTACTACTTGAGTATGGGTTTCCATTCACCATTTTTGTGGCCACAGACCCGATTGATAATCATCAGCGGGACTTCCTTAGTTGGCAACAACTACGAGAAATGCGGTCCAATGGGGGCACAATCGCCAATCATAGTAAGAGCCACACCCATCTATTGAGACGACAACCAAAGGAATCGAGGCGACACTGGCGGCACCGAATTCGTTCAGAAATTATAGACGCACAGGCAACTCTCGTTGAACAGCTAGGTCCGACCCCCAGGTACTTTGCCTTTCCCTATGGCGAATACGATCTTGATATTCTGCGCATTCTCGACGAGGAAGCCTTTGTTGGGTTCGGACAGCAAAGTGGTGCTGTGGGGACAAATTCAAATCGATTGATATTGCCTCGCTTTCCACTCTCAGGCAGATACAGTGACTTTGAAGCCTTTAAAACCAAGATCCAGACCAGCGCACTGCCGATTATTGATACGCCAAGAGATCCGATGACCGATGGCAACCCTGAGCTCACGCTGGCATTTGAGTCCGACCAGTATGACTTTAATAAACTCGCCTGCTATGGACCAGAAGGTAAGATCAATATTGAGCAAACTGGCGCCACGGAATTTCTCGTCACGGCTTCCCAGCCAGTGGCAGTGGGACGGTCGCGATTCAATTGCACCATGCCAGTTGCCAACGGTACTGCTGACCAATTCTACTGGTTTAGTCAGCTATGGATTCGTAAACATGATGACGGTAGCTGGTACGCAGAGCCCTGAGCTAGGCTATTTCCCTCAATACAATTGTTGGAGGCGTCTTAACAACTTTAAAGGTCGCAATTGTGCCAACAACGCCAATCAGCACCATGCCAACGAGCGGGCCTAGAATCCAGAGTACTGGATTAATGCTGTAATCTAGTTCAAATATCTGGGTTTCGAGACCATAGACAGTAATCTCAGCACCTATGGTCGCCAATATGCCAGCAAACAGGCCAAGGGCACAAAACTCAACCATAAGACTACCCATGACCAGCTTTTGTCCGGCACCAAGGGTGCGGAGGATTGCGTGTTGTTTAAATCTTTCATCCATACTCGCCTGAATACTTGCCAGTAGGACCAGTCCGCCAGAGATCAATATCAGACCAAGTACCAGTTCAATGGCCAGCGTCACCTGGGCAATAATGGTTTTGATTTGTTCAATCAGGGCATCGACTTCAATTACCGTCATTGTCGGATAGTCACGCAACAACTCATTGAGAAACACCTTATTTGAGCGTTCTAGAAAGAAGCTGGTCATAAAGGTAGATGGGAACTCATTCAGCGCATCCGGCGAAAAGATAATATAAAAGTTTGGTTGCATATTGTCCCAGGCGACAGAACGTATGCTGCTCACTTTTGCTTCAAGGGTCCGACCTTGAATTGTAAATTCCAACTTATCGCCAACCTTGATTTTATTGCGGACAGCGAGATCCCGTTCAAGTGACACCAGGGTGTCACCAGCATAATCCTCTGGCCACCATTCACCACTTAGAATCTTATTATCATCAGGCAGCTGGGTTGCAAAGGTCAGGTTTCGGTTAGCACTTGATCGCGGTCCATCGGCTTCTTCGCCCTGCTCATCTCTCTTCCTGGCTTCCTCTCCATTAATCTTTGAGATGTTGCCCTGAATCATCGGATACAGTGGTTGGGAATGGATGTTATTACTCTCTAGTAGGGCTCGAATCGGTTCGACATCTTCCGGCGAGATATTGATCGCAAAGTGATTTGGCGCATTAGGTGGGATCTGCGCCTGCCATTCGTCTATCAGCGCGGTTCTGACGAGGAATAGGATGAGCAACAACATGATCGCAAGACTAAATACCAGGATCTGAATAGTATTTTCCTGGCCACGGCGTTGCATGCCTGCCAGCGCAAGTCGCCAGATGCTACCAGCTTGCATACCAACT
>CBDUKY010000085.1:0-9608 GCA_965367925.1 uncultured Pseudomonadales bacterium
GCCAGAGAATTCACCATGAAGGATGCCTATTCATTCCACATGGATATGGAGAGTCTTGGTGAAACTTATCAGGTCATGCATGACACCTATTCAAAGATTCTTGAACGTATGTCCCTGGATTTCCGTCCTGTCCTTGCCGACCCAGGCAGTATTGGCGGCAGTATTACCCAGGAGTTTCACGTACTCGCAGATTCAGGTGAAGACCTGATCGCTTTTAGTACCGAAAGCGACTATGCCGCGAACATCGAAATGGCAGAAGCCATTGCTCCTGCAGCATCAGATGCGGCCCATGAAACCCTGGAAGAAGTTCATACCCCTGATTGCAAAACGATTGATGCCGTGGCGAATTTCCTCAAGCTGCCTGCGACAGCGACCGTTAAAACGCTCATTGTCGTTGGTGAAACCACGCCGCTGGTCGCGCTTGTTCTACGAGGTGATCACCAGCTAAATGTTACCAAGGCTGAAAAAGTACCAGGCGTTGCCTCACCTTTAGTGATGGCTGACGAGGCTGATATCAAAGCTGCCATTGGTTGCGGTGTGGGGTCTATTGGGCCGGTTAATATGACGATTCCCGTTCTTGTAGACAGAAGCGCTGCTGCTCTTGCTAATTTTGTTTGTGGCGCGAACAAGGATGACTATCATTTTATCAATGCGAACTGGCAGCGGGATTGCACCCCTGATGGGGTTTATGACCTGCGTGATATTTGCGAGGGTGATCCTAGTCCCGATGGTAAAGGGGTTATCGCCTTTAAGCGTGGCATTGAGGTCGGTCATATTTTCCAGTTAGGTGATAAGTATTCCAAATCCATGAATGCCACCGTGCTTGACGAAAATGGTAAGGCAGTCACCATGATGATGGGCTGCTATGGCATGGGTGTAACAAGACTCGTATCAGCCATAATTGAGCAGTATCACGATGACAAGGGTATGAAGTGGCCAACCCTACTCGCCCCCTTCCATGTGCTAGTGATCCCAATTAACGGTCACAAGTCTCCTCAAGTCATGGCGCAATCAGAGGCGATTTATGATGCTTTGCAGGCCGAGGGTATAGAAGTCCTCCTTGATGATCGTGAAGGTGTTAGACCCGGTGCCAAGTTTGCTGATGCAGAACTAATGGGTATACCCCATCGGGTGGTCGTTGGGGACCGTGGCCTTGAAAAAGGCGTCGTTGAATACGCGAGGCGAACTGATAATGAAAATCAGGATGTCGCTATTGACGATATTGTTCAGCAACTAGTCACTAGTATCAAACAAGAGCTTGCCTGATTAGACTCGCTCAGCTGTGACACTCGCAGAAGCCAAAGCCGTTTTTGCTAGTGTCACAGTGTGATTATTTGATTTCCATCAGTGCCAGTAACGAGGCTTCCGTCTGGGGGCCAACCAGCTTGGCAACCAGCGTCCCACCCGGCTCAAATACATAGGTGGTGGGCAAAACTTCCGGTACATCGACAAATAATAGTGGCGCAGGTTCGCTCGTCAGCACTGGAAACTCGATTTTCATCTTCTCAACCTGTGCTAGCTGTTCTGCTGGATCTTCAGGATGGTCAAAATTGACGCCAATAAGATTAATCTTATCGCCATGTTCCGCACCCAGCTTATTCAGCTCTGGAATCTCATAGCGACAAGGACCACACCAGGTCGCCCAGTAGTTAACCACCAGGTATTTTTCGGTCAGCTCCGAGAGGAATAAGGGATTGCCTTTCACATCCTGAAAGTCTGGCTTGCTACAACTGCCTAAAGCCATAAGTAGAAGCAATGAGAAAATAATGCGGCTCAGTATCTGAGCATTGAGGGTTAACATGACGGGTTTCAACCTTGCTTAAAAATAGTTTCGAGATCCACTGCCAGCACTTCCTGGCCATTGGCATAGAGGGTAGAGAACTTATCTGATAATACTTTCTCCCAGCCCTGTTCGCCTTTCATGACATTCGGTAGTTGCCAGGGGAATGCCACATACAAGTCCCACAATGAAATCTCGTTCAAATCCTTGGATAGAATTAGACCACCTTGATCTACCGCTTTGATGATATTTAGCTCAATGAGTCTAGACTTCATTTCAGACCAGAGTTCCAGGTCAATTCGTTTCGTGTATTTGCGAATTTCTCTATCGGTGAGCACATCTCCCTTCTGGTGTGCACGGTAGAAAAGCTCTAGCACCACAATAAGTTGAAATAATGGCGCTTCCACATCCACATCTTCTTCAAAACGGTAAATGCCCAGACTCTTCACCATCTCTGCACCAAGCAGAACAATGGTCCAGGAGACATAAATCCAGAGCAGAAACAGGGGTACTGCCGCAAAGGTGCCGTAGATAGCTTCAAAGTTGGACATCGCCATGATCTCGGCAAACAGCACCTTGGCAAGCTCTGCTGCGCAGCCTGCCATCAACGCACCAATTGCCGCGTGCTTAACGCGTACAAAGCAGTTAGGTACTACCACATAAACCAGGGTCAAAATCCCGCTACTGAGTAGAATCGGGACCACGTGAAGACCGCGGGTTTGTGCGGAGACATCACTAATCAAGGGTAGAGATTCGATGTAGGTGGTGACAAACAAGCTAGCCATGACAAAGGGACCGCCGAGGGTAAATACAGCCCAGTACATAAGAAAGCGCTGGCTACCGTGGCGAGGTTCTTTTACTCGCCAGATTTCATTAAAGGTCCGCTCAATGGTAAACAGCATCAAAAATGACGTCACAATCAAAACCGCTGCACTGGGACCACCGAGATTTCTCGCCTGTTCGGAAAAGGAAACCAGATATTCCTGCACTACCGCGGCATTTTCCGGGACGATATTCGTAAAGATAAATTCTTCGAAGCGTTTATTAAGCCCCTTGGAAACCTGTAGGACTTCAAGGAAGGCATAGACCAGCGCCAATGAGGGCACAATCGCGAATAGCGTTTGATAGGTGAGCGCCGCGGCGGTGGTCTGGCAGCTATCTTCCGTGTAACTCCGCCAGAGGTAGCGACCGAAGTTCCAGAACTTTTCCGGTCGGCCTTCTAATCTCTCACTGATAAATGACATGGTTCAATTCCAGGTATGTATTCAAAATTTTGTCGCACATCGCTTGTTCTATCATCACAGTACGGCATAATTTCACCATTCATGTATTACCAATGAGAATGAAATGTCCGAAGTCACAATCTATCACAATCCACGCTGCTCTAAATCTCGCCAGACGCTGTCGTTACTAGAAGAGAAGCATATCACTCCGAGAATAATACACTACCTTGAAACACCGCCGGATGCAGAAACCATCAAGGGATTGTTAGACAGGCTAGGGATGAATGCCAGGGACCTTCTACGAAAAGGGCAGGAGGAATATAAATCCCTTGGACTAGATAATCCGGATCTTAGTGAAGATGAGATTATTGCCGCCATGATCAAGGCACCTATTTTGATAGAGCGACCTATTGTGGTTGCAAATGACAAGGCAAAGATTGGTCGACCACCTGAGTCGGTGCTCGATATTTTGTAATTTGAGATTAGTCGCCTGACAAGGGTAGGCAGTGAGCTAGCCGGGGCTAGTGGACAATCTTTTCCCGATGTTGGAATTCCGGGGTGATGTCGTGCTCGAACTCATTGCCATCATCCTCGCCATATTCCTCATGGCTAAGCTCATCGGTACTGCGCACTTCATAGCGGCGAGTAAGTACCTCACCATCGAGCACATCAGGGAGTGATTTGAGAAAATCTTCCATATGATCTGTTTGGAAATGGCCTTGTAGTGCCTCAACAGATTCCCATTCTTGAAATAACAGCATCGTATTAGGGTCCGTCAAGCCGGTATAGAACTCGTAGCTAATGCAACCGAATTCAGTTCGACTTGAGGCAGACATCTGGCGCATCAGCTCTAATGCCTCTTCCCGTAATTCTGGCTTGATGGGGAATGTGCCGTGAACAATGATCATTTGAACCTACAAAGAATAAGAAATGGCGAGATTTAAGCAAAGTATACAGGTTCAAGCCACAGCCGCCACGGAGAATTATAAATTCCAGACGGTTGTCAGTCTTCCCGATGGACGGCAAAGGCCGACCAGGCCTGTGCAACAGGCATAACTTCCATCTGATTGATGTTGATATGGGACGGCAGCGACGTGGTCCAGAAGATGATTTCTGCAATATCCCCGGCGCTCAAGGGCTTCATACCGGCATACACCTGACTGGCCTTTTCCTTATCGCCACCAAATCGGACCTCAGAAAATTCTGTTTCACACATGCCAGGTTCAATGTTGCTCACGCGAATATGCTTACCGAGTAGATCAACCCGAAGGTTGCGGGAAAACTGCTGTACAAACGCTTTGCTGCCACCATAAGCATTGCCACCAGGATAAGGCCAGCTAGCCGCTACAGAACCAATATTCACAATATGGCCACCGCCACGCTGCTCCATACCCGGCAATACGGCCCGACAAAGATACATCAGCCCCTTAATATTGGTATCGACCATGGTTTCCCAGTCATCGACATTTGCCTCCTGGGCGCCGCCGATACCAAGCGCCAGACCAGCATTGTTTACCAGAATATCGATTGCATCGAAGCCAGACGGTAGCTCATCAATGGCCCTGAAGACAGCTTCACGGTCAGTGACATCCAGCACAACCGAATGACACTGGTCGCCAAGCTCTGCTTGCAATGCTGCAAGACGTTCCTTTCTTCGTGCTGCCAGCACAACCTTGTGCCCTGCCCCCACATACCTTCGGGCTGTTGCCGCGCCAAAACCGGAGGATGCACCGGTAATAAATACAATCGCCATTCGATGTCCTTAAGTTGATTTCCCATTTTGAGCAATCCGACCTATGCCCGCTGACTTCAGACCGGTCGCAATCTCATCAAGAATAGCTGGATCGTCAATAGTGGCTGGTGGGTCATAAGGTTTGTCATCGGCTATGGCCCGCATCACTTTACGCAGTATTTTGCCAGATCGGGTTTTCGGTAATCGAGCAACAATTAGCGATTGCTTGAAGTTGGCAAAAGCACCAATGCTCTTTCTTACCATGGCAACCAATTCCGCTTGCAAAGAATCTGCCTCAATGTTCGCGCCATCTTTGATAATCAACAAGCCAACAGGTACCTGCCCCTTATCAGGGTCCTCGACACCTATGACAGCACACTCTGCAATAGCCGGATGGGAGGCGACAATTTCTTCCATCTCCCCTGTGGACAAGCGGTGTCCAGCAACATTAATCACATCATCGGTCCGGCCCATAATGTACAGGTAACCATCGTCATCAAAAAAGCCACCATCACCTGTGTGGTAGTAACCTTCATGTTGAGACAAATAGGACTCTACAAAACGATCATGATTGCCCCATACGGTTGGTAAACAACCAGGTGGCAATGGCAGTTTCAATACGACATCACCCTCCTTGTTGGCGCCAAGCTCCTCATCTTCCTCTGAGAGAATTTTGATATTGAACCCAGGTACCGGGAAGCTCGCTGAACCTGCTTTGGTTTCCGTTGGTTGCAAGCCCATTAGGTTCGATGCTACTGGCCAGCCAGTTTCAGTTTGCCACCAGTGATCAATAACAGGCACCTTCAAGATTTCTTTTAGCCAGTGATAAGTTGGTGGGTCTGTACGCTCACCAGCAACAAACAAGGTCCGCAGGCTTGAAAGGTCATATTTCTTCAGCAGTTCGCTATCCGGGTCTTCTTTTCTAATCGCCCTGAAACCGGTCGGCGCCGTGAAAAACACATTGACTTTATGGTCTTCAATTACTCGCCAGAAGGTGCCAGCATCTGGCGTGCGCACCGGCTTACCTTCAAACATAATGGTTGTACAACCAGCAAATAAAGGTGCATAGACAATATAGGAATGGCCAACAACCCAACCTACATCCGAGGCTGCCCAGTAAACTTCTCCAGGCTCCACACCATACACAGACTGCATGGAGTATTTGAGCGCTACCGCATGACCACCATTGTCTCTAACGACACCCTTGGGCTTTCCGGTCGTCCCTGAGGTATAGAGAATATAAAGTGGATCGGTACTTTTAAGTGGCACGCAATCTACTGGTTGCGCTTGCTGCACAAGACTTGCCCAGTCGTGATAATTATCCCCAGGCTCTGCCGCAAGCTCAGGTCGCTGTAGCATGACAACCGCATCTACCTTGTGGCTTGCTGCATCACGGGCAGCATCAATCATTGGTTTGTAGGGGATAACATTTGCAAATTCGATACCACAGGACGCCGTAAGAATGACCTTAGGCGTGGCATCGTCGATTCGGCTCGCAAGTTCTCTGGCGGCAAAGCCACCAAAAACCACCGAGTGGATTGCACCAATGCGAGCACAGGCGAGCATGGCAATTGCGGCTTCCGGAATCATCGGCATATAGATGATGACCCGGTCACCTTTTTCGACACCTAGTCCACGCAGTACACCCGCGAACAAGGCCACTTCATCGCGTAACTCTGTGAAGGTGAATTTTTTAACTGTGTTTGTAACTGGTGAATCATAAATCAGCGCGGTCTGATCACCACGCCCCTGCTCAATATGATAATCGAGAGCGAGATAAGCAGAGTTCATTTCCCCATCAGGAAACCAGATGGCATTGTTATGCTCATCATATTCAAGGGTGGTTGATGGGGGCTTGTACCAGCCAATCAGGTTGGATTTTTCAGCCCAGAATTTTTCAGGCTCGGAGATGGATAATTGATGTTCTTCTAAATAGGTCATGGTCAATTTTCGGTAGCTTGTTCCTCAAGCCGCCAACCATACCACTAACAAAAAACTTCGACATTATGTCGTCATCAACTATTCGGCATGAAAGAGGAATTGAAGACAAAAAAAAGGGGCCAATGGCCCCTTTTTACCTATCTACCTTACTTTTTCTTTTTGCGCTTGCGCTTCATCGCTTCAAGCTGCGCTTTCGATGGGCAGGCTTTTAGCAATTGCTTGTAGATTGCAGAACGCTTTGAAATCTTTTTGTGATCGATATAGAAATCGACTGCTTTTTCCCATGCGCCTTTTAGACCATGGAGATTAATTGAGACTGTTGTATTGACAATCTTGCCTGCTTTCGCCGACATAATGCCGATTTGGAAAACAGGTGTTCGTGTACCGCTTTTTTCAGTCTTCATGCGGAACAAAATGCCACGTACTTTTCCGTCCTTATCGAACAGAGCCGTCTTGGCTGCTTCAGCCTTCGCTTTAGCTTGTTGCTTTTCAAGTACAGCATCTCGCTCTTCAGCTTGCTGCTTTACTTTAGCTCTGGCAGCGCCACGTAATCGCTTGCCATTTTCCTTCAGAGAAAAATATTCCTGGTAGGTTTTTCCTGCGATCTGACGCCTAACTCTGAACCCGTGGAATCGGGTGGTATCAAGTAGTTCTACGCTCATGTGTTTTACCTATGTTCTGTTAATGGATTGTCTGGCTGTCTTTCCGGGATATTCAGAGCTGATGTTTTTTGCTCTGCTTTTGCATCATTCCCAGTCTCGGCAAGCAACCTCTCCTACTGCAATCTGGCCTTAGGGCTAAAAAAAACTGTCAGCCTAAGCCGATTTAGAAGTGGCGCATTCTACAACAAACAGGGACAAAAAGAATGGAAAAAAGGCGCTTTAGCGACTTTTCATCTACTCCTGAACCCTTTTATTGCTGTCCGGGTTCCTGAAAATCCGCCAGCAGCATCGGAATAAAACCAGATGCTGCTAGGGAATCCCTTAAGGAAAGTGCCCAAACCCCATGATTTTTTTGGAATTTGTCCCCTCAAATGCCATCACCACACAAATATGGTTAGCCACTAACAGTTTCAACCGCACCAGAATCGACCATAGCGCGAATGTCAGCATCGGAAAATCCAGCGTCTTTAAGCACCTGCTCGGTATCCTCCCCTGCAATTCTCGAACCATGAGTGAGTTCTGGCGATGTACGTGAGAATCTGGGAGACGGAGAAGGCTGCAAAACGCCTTCAAGCTCACTAAAAGTTCCCCTGGCTTTATTATGCGGATGCTCAGCAGCTTCAGTCAGGGACAACACAGGCGCAAAGCAGACATCGCTGCCTTCCATAATGTCGCACCATTCTGCTCTCGTCTTCGATTTAAATACCGAGCTGAGCTTTGCCTTTAGCGCTGGCCATTGATTCCGGTCCATCTGGGCAGAAAATTCTTCTGGGTCAAGGCCGGCTTTCTCAATAAGCAAGGCGTAGAACTGCGGCTCAATGGAACCAAGGGCAATATATTCACCGTCACTGGTTTCATAGGTGTCATAAAAATGGGCACCAGAATCCAGTAGATTTGAGCCCCGTTCTAGATTCCACATGCCGGCATTAAGCATGGTGTAAAACATAGACATGAGCGTTGCTGCGCCATCGACCATTGCCGTGTCGACAACCTGTCCTTTACCAGATTTTCCCGCTTCAATGATCGCTGCCAGGATGCCAAGCGCCAGCACCATTCCGCCACCACCAAAATCACCAACCAGATTCAGGGGTGGGACCGGCTTGCCATCTTTAGGACCAATCGCGCTTAAAGCACCGGACAAGGCGATGTAGTTAATATCATGTCCCGCCGCCTGGGCCATAGGACCATCCTGGCCCCAGCCAGTCATTCGGCCATAAACCAGCTTTGGGTTACGGGCCATACAATCTTCAGGTCCAAGTCCTAGCCGTTCAGTGACACCTGGCCGAAAACCTTCAAAGATCGCGTCGGCGGATTCACACAATTTGAGTACGGCTTCTTTGCCGGCCTCGCTCTTCAGGTTTACAGCAATAGACTTACGACCCCGGGTCAACACATCCTTTGGCCTGTGTGTACCACTGCCAGCCCGGTCAACCCGTATCACCTCAGCCCCCAGGTCAGACAGCAACATGCCGCAGAAAGGCCCAGGGCCAATGCCTGCCAATTCAATAATCTTTATACCTGATAGTGGTCCCACGATTTACTCCCTTTAGTTTTAATCTGCCGCTATTTAGTCACAATTTGGTCTCCCTCGGCAATGATCGCCATTTTCACCGCTAGTGCATCGTTTAATTTCCGCAGCCAGCCAGCTATCATTCGCACCTTGAATTTGCACCAGAAGGACGCCAGAAGGCACAACCAATGACTGAATTGTTAGAACATATTCGAATCGAACCACCCGCTGCAGCCACAGCCACGGTTATCTGGTTGCATGGTCTTGGTGCAGATGGGCACGATTTCGAACCCATCGTACCGGAACTCCGGCTGCCGGAAGATCACGGTATAAGGTTCATTTTCCCCCATGCACCAATCCGACCTGTCAGTATTAACAACGGTGAGGAGATGCGCGCCTGGTATGACTTTGTACCCCATTCTGAACATGGCGGCACAGAAGACATCAATGAATCCTCCCAGCAGATAACTGATTTCATTGAAGCGGAGGTGGCAAGCGGCATTTCATCAGAAAAGATCCTCCTGGCCGGCTTCTCCCAGGGAGGCGTTATTGCACTTCACACAGCGCTCCGCGCCAAGCGCAGGCTTGCTGGTGTGATGGCCCTTAGTACCTATCTACATGACTTTGCCCAGACCCAAAAGGAAGTCTCTGATGAAAACCTCGCTATCCCAATTTTGATGGCGCACGGCACAGCAGACCCAATGATTCCGATTATGCGCGCAGCAACTTCTCGGGAAAACCTAATCAGACTTGGCTACGA
>CBDUKY010000086.1:0-9587 GCA_965367925.1 uncultured Pseudomonadales bacterium
ATGAATGCAATCACTGCACCGAACGTCTTTATCCGCTCTGCTGTGATGGCATCTTGTGCTGTACCGGGACTATTTCCACCGGTCATGCTAACGGCAAAGAATGTTTACGGCGAAGCGCAACCCTATATCCAGTCTCGACGCTGGGTTGATGGCGCAGTCACAGACGACCTGCCGGCAAAGCGGCTTGCCCGTTTGTATAGTGTTAATCACTATATTGTCAGTCAGGCAAATCCACTGGCACTTGCCATGATGAGTTCCAATAACATCTTCCTGCCACAGGCGCTGCGCTCTGTTGCACGCCTGACGACCCGTGAATGGCTAAAAGCCGGCGAGAAATTCAGCCGTCGTTTTTTCCGGGATGTACCAAACATTGGTCAGGCAATGAGTATGTTCTACTCGGTGATGGCTCAGGATTACACAGGTGATGTGAATATCGTCCCTAGCTTCAATTTTGTCGACCCACAAAAACTGATGGGGCTGCTTACTCGCAAAGAGATCGAAGACCTTATCAACGAGGGCGAACATGCGACCTGGTCGAAGCTAGAACAAATCAAGATATGTACCAAGATTGGTCGTACGCTTGAGAGTATTCTTGATCACCATAATGCGCACGACGTTAAGACCTTCTACAAGCATCGTAAGAAGAAAGCAGCAGCTGGCTAGTTCCGCTGCTCGCTCCCTGCTCAGGCATTGCGAATCGTTAAACCGCCATCTACAGGCAAGGTAACACCCGTAATGTACTGGGCAGCAGGGAGACATAACGATAGTGTCGCGTGCGCAACTTCCTCAGGCTCCGCGTAACGCCGCAAAGCAACCCGCCGTTTGGCAAATATAATTTTCTGCTCATCAGGGATGCCATCGGTCATGCCTGTATTGATGGGACCGGGACAAATACAATTTACTGTGATTGCCTCAGGTCCTAGTTCAACAGCCAGAGACCTTGTAAGCCCAACCACACCAGTCTTCGCCGCGGTATAAGGGCTGCCAAATTTTGTCGCACCTAGCGCTTCTGTCGAGGCAATATTAATAATTCTTGGATGTTCTGCCTTGCGCAGAAAGGGTAATGCCGCACGAATCGTATGGGTATGTGCCGTCAGTAGAACTGCCAGAGTCTTATCCCAGGCAGCATAGAAGTCATCGCCGTCAATTGCGGTAAAAAGCGAGATGCCAGCGTTATTGACCAGAATATCTATGCCACCGAAGTGTTCACCGATTGCCGTTATCACCCCGGCGATTGCCTTTCCATCGGACAAGTCTAGCTGCCAGCCTTTCGCTTCATAGCCAGCTGCAGTAATCTCATCAACAACCTTATTAAGGGGGTCCTGATTAATATCGATTAGTGCAACCCTTGCACCTTCATCAGCGAATAGATGCGCAGTTGCTCGCCCCATGCCGCTTGCGGCACCAGTTACAATCACAACTTTTCCCGCCACCGAGCGACTCAATTTCGACAAGGCCATAGATATTTTCCAGTTCGCTTTTCCACGCAGTGTGCCACCTCCCGAGAGAGAAGCAAATAGGTTAAGATGTCTGCTTTACCCTGGGGACCTTTGCAATTGAGCAAGCAATCATCGTCTGGAAAGACAGGCACAGGAAAAATGAGCCGCATTGAAATAACAAAAGAGGCGCTTAATTTTTCAATTGCCCATTTCACAATTTTCTCTGCTACCAACCGGGAAAACCTCCATGGCCACAATTTTCAATTGCAATGTCATGTGACCGCCCCTCTTGGTGAGGACGGTCTGATTTTTGACTATGTCATGCTTAAGACCCTACTGAAGCAGCTTTGTGATGAACTCGACGAGCAATTGATTTTGCCTACCGCTTCACCCTATCTTCAGATCGAACAAGACGACACTTATGTAACTGCTATATTCAATGGTGAACGGCTTCCCTTCCTGAAGCGAGATGTGATGTTATTACCCATTGCTAATACAACTGTTGAGGCATTCTCACAGTTTTTCTTAGAAAAAATACGTAATCATCCTGACCTACAAGATAAGGGTATTACTGCTATCACCACCAAAATAGCATCGAATGTGGGGCAATATGGTGTCGCAGAATGGAGCCAACAATGAAAACGCTAATCATCACAGGTGCAAGCAAAGGCATTGGTTTTGAAGTCGCGCAACAGTTTCTTGATGCAGGTTATCGAGTCATCAATATTTCTCGTACCGCAGCAGCAGACGCAAGAATTGAAAACCACGCCTTAGATCTTTCCCATTCCGATGCTGAAGAGCAATTAACTGAATTGCTCGAATTCCTTATTGATGAAGGCCAGATATGTCTGGTCCACAATGCAGCGAAGCTGGTAAACGATACTGCCGATGACACCCTCACTGATAGCTTTCGAGATGTCATGAACATCAATGTGATCGCACCACACATTCTTAATCAAGCAATTATTCCATTTATGCAGGCTGGCTCTAGCATCATCTACCTCGGCTCAACCCTGTCTGAGAAGGCCGTACCAAACAGCTACAGTTATGTCGTTAGTAAACATGCAATCATCGGTATGATGCGGTCCACTTGTCAGGATCTTGCTGGTCGTGAGATTCACACTGCCTGTATCTGTCCTGGTTTTACTGATACAGAGATGCTCCGCACCCATGTTGGTGAAAACCCTGATGTCCTTGCGAGCATTGCATCCACAAGCACATTCAATCGATTAGTCGCGCCAGCGGAAATCGCTACAACCATTAAATTTGCTGCTGAGAATCCCGTCATTAATGGCGCTGTTATTCATGCTAACCTCGGTCAGATAGAACGATAAGGACAAAAAGTTGACTACTCCGCCTGTCATTTCAGAAGCGCTTCGAGAGCGTCGTGAACGTGTTTTTCTCATCCTGGCCGCATTTTTCCTTTGCGCCATGACAATGCTAAATATCATCGGCATTACCCGCTTTATCCATCTCGGTCCACTGGTGCTTGCTGTTGGTGTACTTCCCTATCCTTTGACCTTCCTCGTCACCGACCTTATCAGTGAGATGTATGGCCAGAGACGCGCGAACTTCCTGGTCAGCGTTGGTCTGGTTCTGAACTTTTTTATCCTTGGGGTGATGTGGCTAGGCAATCTAATGCCAAGTGTTGACCCAGGTACCCAGCCCCCCTGGCAAACCCTGGAACTCGCTAAAGATGTTGCCCTGCCAAGCGGGGATATCGTTTCACAACAGGTTGAACTCTATACCCTGCTCTACGCCACCACCTCCGGTGCGGTTTTCGCGTCCATGATGGCCTATATCGCCGCCCAGTATTGTGACGTCTATTTATTCCATTTCTGGAAGCGACTAACAGCAGGTAAGCACCTGTGGCTTCGTAACAATGGCAGCACACTGGTTAGCCAGATGGTGGACTCATTTATGGTTATTGCTGTGACCTTTGGCGCGGCGTTCCTCGCTGGCAGCTTTACGGTGTTAGAATTACTTGGCTTGATGCGCGACAACTATCTGTTCAAGTTAACCATCGCTCTGGCTGATACACCGCTTATTTATCTTGGCGTCCACTACCTTAAAGGCTATCTGCAACTGACTGACGCAGACTTGCTGGCCCACGCTCATGAGTAATACAAACCTATAGCATTTGATTTTTAGATGACGACCAATCAATCAGTTCCAACTTCAGCCAGGCAAATACTTAGCTTCTGGCTTAGCGATACACCGGATGATCCGGCGAGTGCGAAAGCGAATCACGAGCTCTGGTTCAAAAGCACGAAGGCCGGCGATGAACTTATTCGCTCATCATTCGGGAACCTGCTATCACAGGCTGAATCAGGTCATCTCAATAGCTGGCTAGAAACAGATCTGGGTAAACTAGCCGTTATTATTTTGCTTGACCAATTCTCCCGCAATATCTATCGCGGTAGTGCCGCAGCGTTTCAAAATGACGAACAAGCACTCACCATTGCCAGTTCCCTGGTAGACGCGGGTCGCCACGAACAACTTGGTCCAATTCAGCAGGTATTTCTCTTCTTGCCATTTGAGCATTCCGAGAATTTGGCCAATCAGAACCGCTGCCTTACGTTGTTCGAAAAGCTATTGTCTAGTGTCGATACTGACTGGCAACCTTTGATAGCGGGCTTCTACGAACATGCCCGGCAGCATCAAGAGATTATTGAACGATACGGCAGATTCCCACATCGGAATAAAATCCTCGGCCGACCTGACAATGCCGACGAAAAAAGTTACTTTGCAGAGGGCGGAAAGTCCTTCGGTCAATAGTCGGCAAGAAACACGAACGAATTTAATTCTCATGGAGCTACCAGGTGCCAGAATTCAGAGATCAGGTTGGTGTCGCATACACCGCAACAAATGCGACCAGCATAGACAAGTTTCACGAGATCATGATCAGCTATCTCGAGTCACGACAAAACGTCATGGCTTTGCTTGATGACTTGCTAAAAGATGAACCTGAAATGCCGATGGCCAGATGTTTTCGAGGCTATTTGTTAAAGCTAGCAAGCGATCCCCGATTCACATTGCCAGCAAAAAATGAACTGCGACAACTACAAGCCCTGGAAACCATTATGAATCCCAGGGAGAAGCTGCACCTGGCAGCACTGGATGCATGGCTATCCAATCAGCCAACTGCCGCCACGGCCATTATGGAACAGCTGCTAGCTGAATACCCCAGAGATATGCTCGCCTTAAAACTTGCCCAGCATCTGCACTTCTATGCCGGCGACTCAATTGCAATGCGCGATTCCGTCGCTCGCGCTGCCAAACACTGGCAAGGTGACGAACCCTATTTTAGCTTCCTGCTTGGCATGTATAGCTTCGGCTTAGAAGAAGCAGGTGATTATGACGATGCCGAGACAAAAGGCCGTCAAGCCGTTGAACTAAATACCAATGATCAGTGGGCAACCCATGCTGTTGCTCACGTAATGTGGATGCAAGGGCGATATAACGAGGGAATTGATTGGACTGGAAATCTCCTGCCCCGGTGGCAGCAATCAAATAATTTTATTAACCATGTTCACTGGCATAAGGCTCTATTCCATCTTGGTGAAGATGATCCAACTACTGCCCTGCAAATCTATGATGACTATCTTTTGACACCACTTGCCGATGACTTCTACCTGGATGTTTGTAACGCAACATCGCTACTCTGGCGTTTAGAACTCGCTGGTATCGATATGGAAGACAGATGGCAACAGCTCGAAACCTACGCCAGTCGTGCGAGGGATGATGAATTGATTTTCTGTAGCCTGCATTACCTTATGGTCCCTGCCCGGCTTGGCAAGAAGGATGAAGCAGAACAAGCCCTTCAACATATCCGTCAATGGGCGACAGCGGATACTTCACAGGGTCAAGTGGTAAAAGAGGTCGGCTTACCGCTGGCAGAAGCCATTGTCGATATCGGCAACGCTAACTATGCCGCTGCGGCTTCCACCTTAAATGATATCGAAGATGACATTATTGCGATTGGTGGTAGCCATGCCCAGCGATCGATATTTCAAGAATTACAGCGTTACGCGACGCAACAATCCCAATAATTTAAACCTTGAGAAGAGCCATGGACTACGAAGAAATTCTTTATGACGTTGAAGATAACATTCTCACCATAACCCTGAATCGGCCGGAAAAACTCAATGCCTTTACCGGCAGGATGATGCATGAATTGATCGATGCATTCGATCAAGCCGATGCTGATGATGAGGTGAAAGCCATTATTATTACCGGTGCTGGTCGCGGTTTTTGCGCAGGTGCTGACCTATCTGGCGGTAGCAATACGTTTAACGCCGATAGCACTGGGACAGGTCTCAAACCAGATGGCGGTGGCTTGTTAACGCTACGTATCTTTGAATGCCTAAAGCCGGTGATTTCAGCGTGTAACGGTGCAGCAGTAGGCATTGGTGCAACCATGCAGTGTGCAATGGATGTTCGCTTGTGTTCTGAGGAAGCGAAATTTGGCTTTGTCTTTTCTAAACGCGGCATCGTACCTGAGGCTTGTTCAAGCTGGTTCCTACCTCGCATTGTTGGTATCAACCAGGCACTTGAATGGGCCTTCTCCGGGCGCATATTCAAAGCTGACGAGGCACTTGAAAAAGGTTTTGTCCGCAGTGTCCACGCGGCTGATGATTTACTACCTGCCGCAAGAGCATTAGCAAAGGAATTCGCTAGCCAGACCTCATCAATTTCCAACGCCATGATTCGGCAAATGATGTGGAAGATGCTCGGTGCAGACCATCCAATGGAAGCACACAAGATTGACTCGCGTGGTGTTTACTATACTGGCAGATCTGCCGATGCTGCTGAGGGCGTACAGTCCTTCCTGGAGAAACGACCTGCAGAATTCCCCGGCAAGGTATCAACGGATATGCCGGAGTTCTTCCCCTGGTGGCAACCAAGAACTTTCGAATAAGTATTTCCTGGCATCACGTCAGTCAATCATGACTGACGTGATCTCAAGGCTCGCCAGATAACCGCCAGATACAGCGTCGCCTGAATCATTTCCAACAGGGTTAATTTCGAACCCTGCACATCGATCCATTCCTGCAAGGGTTCTTCACGAAATGCTGTAACAGGCAGCCCCTGACGCAAACGTCCAATCAATTCAACATCGAATGCCCAACGAGAAATAAAGGGCGCATCAATCGACGCAGTAAAATTTTCACTCACTCGAAATAGTTTCGCACCACACTGGGTATCATAAACTTTAAGATCGAGTACCAGAGATGCAAAGGTCGCAAAGATTCTACCTGCATAGTGACGCATCATTTTGCGTTGGATATTTGCACCTAGATGAAGCCAGCGAGAACCTAGCAACACCTGTATAGCCTTGTCCTGCTCGATAACATCGACCATCTTCTGCATTTCCGTTGCTGGTGTAGCAAAGTCAGCATCCAGATAACCAACAATCGTCGCACCCTTTTGTACGGCAAATTCAAGACCCTGACGAACAGCCTCTGCCTTACCGACATTTCCAGCCATGGATAAACATTGCACGGCGCCTGGATGCGCGTTTTGCAGGGCACTTAAGACCTCCCAGGTTTTATCTGTTGAACCATCATCAACCATAACCAGAGAGATACCAGCATCGATTAGTATGCTGGCTTGATCTGGCTGGAATCGCACAGCCTCATTAAAGCAGGGAATAACAATGTAGATATTATCGGTCACCAACTAGGCTTCTAGACCGCCGGTTTTCGGCGCTGGTCTTGCACGCTGGTTGTAGAGCAGCTTCTTCAACTGGTCGATTTCTTCTGGACTCATTTTCGAGTAGTCATTGTTCATATCACTACCCACAGCCATACCCCGCTGTACTGCTGGTCGTTCACTCAGCTCTTCAAACCAACGCTTGAAATAGACAAATTCATTAATATCCTGACCCTGCCCTTCCCAGTTCACAGTCCAGGGATAACAGATCATATCGGCAATGGTGTACTCATCACCGCAGATATAACGCTGGTTATAGAGTTGGTTATTGAGCACGCCATAGAAACGATTCACTTCATCTGTAAACCGTGTGACAGCATAGGTTTGATCACCCTGGGTATCGCCTAGCCGACGAAAGTGACCACACTCACCGGTTTTGGGCCCCTGGTTCGCCATCTGCCAGATTAGCCACTGGGTCACATTGTAGCGACCACGGATATCTGACGGCATGAACTTGCCAGTCTTCTCGGCGATATAAAGCATAATCGCGCCGGATTCAAAAATGTGAATAGGCTCGCCACCATCTTCAGGTGCATTGTCGACCAGGGCAGGCATGCGATTATTTGGGCAGATGCGCAAAAACTCATCTGTAAATTGATCACCCTTGCCAATATTGCAAGGAATCACATTATAGGGAATGCCACACTCCTCCAGTTGAATCGTGACTTTTTTACCATTTGGCGTTGGCCAGTAGTGTAGATCAAGCATCGGATTTCCAGGGTAAGTTCAACAAAGGCGCTAGTGTGCCATAGTCCGGAGCACCAATCACCCGCCATCAAACCCCGAAAATATAAGTTGGTTAATTTGACCGACCGAATTAGTTTTTTCGCCACACAATTCAATAACAATTATCTTAACTCTTTATATTTCAATAAGTTAAAATACTGGCACGAATCGTGTAAATGACAGTAACTAAACAAATAACACAGGCTAAACGGGTCACCATGATCGAACTTATCATCCATATCCTATTGCTCGGCGGGGTTATTTTTTTCGTCGCAGAATCCTTACCCGGCGTTTACGTTGATGGATACGGTACCGCGCTCATCGTTGCTGTGGTTTACGGTTTGATCAATGTCTTTCTCGGGACCTTTTTGATGCTCATCACCTTTCCTTTGATGATCATCACCATTGGCTTATTCAAACTGGTCATCAATACCTTCTTACTGTGGTTAACGGACCAGATGTTGGAAGACTTTGAGATCAAGGACCTGGGTACAACCTTTGTGGCGGCCATCATTATTACCTGTGCCGATACCTTTTTGAGTGTGATCCTATAATGTTGAGATTTTTTGCCCTTCGCCAATGGCGCAATAACGCACTGCTAGGACGAACGATCAGCAAGGACAGTCGAGATCCATCTGAGCAGCTGCTAGTAACCCCTGCTGACGATGAGGACAGCTACATCCTCGTTGTAGACGAAACCCCGGTCGATAACGCCTGCAACGGCTATCAGGCAGAAACCTCATCGTCTCTCACAGACGAGGAACCTCGCAAGGTGAGCGGCCTCTAGGCAGATCACAGCGGGGATAAAGACATTTGCCTTCCTGTCGTCCCCCACCTACCATTACGATCCCGATTTTGAACCATCAAGTATGAAAACGTTCAGCTGCCAAAACTGCGGGCAAACAGTTTTTTATGAAAACGATCGATGCCTACGCTGCGAAAAGACTCTGGGTTTTATTAGCGAACTACTGGATATGTCTTCTTTTAGTGTTGAGGATGGCAGGTTCACAAGTCATCTTGATCAAAAAGAATATCGACTCTGCAAAAATAGCCGCTTACATCAAGCCTGTAACTGGATGATTGCCGCCGAGAGCCCGGAAGAATATTGTGTTGCTTGTTTGTTCAATCGCACCGTACCAAATCTTTCAAGTGCAGAAAATTTACGTCACTGGCGAATTATCGAGGCAGGTAAACGGCGCCTTCTGTACTCTCTGATCCGGCTTGGTCTACCTCTCGTCAATAAGAAGACAGATCCAGAGAACGGCCTCGCATTCGAATTTTTAAAAGACACCTTTGAGCGAATCCAGGCCAACGACCGGGTGATGACAGGTCACGTGGATGGCGTGATTACCCTCAACATTGCCGAGGCGGACGATGTTGAGCGAGAACGTCGAAAACAATCCCTAAAAGAAGACTATAGAACCGTGCTCGGGCATTTCCGGCATGAGAGTGGCCATTACTATTGGCAACAGCTTGTCGATAACAAGGCGCCCCTGGAAAGCTTTCGCGCACTTTTTGGTGATGAGCGGGCTGACTATCAAAATGCAGTATCAACTCACTATCAAAATGGTGCGCCGGAAAACTGGCAGGACAGGTTTATCTCTGCCTATGCAAGCTGTCATCCCTGGGAAGACTTCGCAGAAACCTGGGGCAACTACATTCTGATTGCCGACACCCTGGAAACTGCAGACGAATTTAGTCTAAAAA
>CBDUKY010000087.1:0-9494 GCA_965367925.1 uncultured Pseudomonadales bacterium
AAGCACAAGTTAAAACGACTCTATGAGAAAACAAAGATTGCCGATCTATTCGATGCGAATGAGATCGCAGAAAAGAGAGCCCAGTTAGGCCGCGCCTGGGAAGAAAAGGCAAGATTTTTCCTCAATGACCATCTACTCGGTGACTCTCTGTTCAAAAGATGGCGCAAGAAGCAGCGTGCACCAGGCAGCCTGGCGGAAGTCAGGCTAAAGTACGAAAAGCGAGGTAAGCTCGATGAGTTTCAGCGATTGCTGGATGATTGGAAGCGTATCAACGCTAAAGAAAATTATATCAGTGATGAACTGCTTTTTAGTCGAGAAGAAAAGACAGCCCGCTTACAGCCACAATACCAGGCGCTCAAATCCGAGCTAAAGACCCAGCTCAAGGAAGCGCTAGACCTATTTCTACAATACGAAGCGCATCTAAATCGTCTCCCAGCTGACGAAATAGATAATGCCATTGCACATCTGCAGCGAGAATTTCTCACCATTGGCCGAAAGAGAGACTGGTATGAATCATTCCTTACCCTGATGAGAGAAGCCCTCGACGCCGAGTCCGAGGGACATTCATCTGGCGTCAATGAACCCGCGACCCGGGTATTACAGCAAGATTTTCTCTCAACCATGCAGCGCCATTTCGATCTTTGCCTGCGCTATCACAAATTAAGAAGGCTTCAACTTGAACCGGGTCAAGAGAAGCTCGCTAAGCTCTTTAGTCGCCCCTACTCTCCAGGGGAAGCGACAGACAAGATGCTAAGACCCGCCCAGCCTCTTGAAGCTCTCGCTGAATTTGTTGAAAAGCTTGAAGATGCAGTAGAAACTGATTTTGGTCTACTCACTAATCAACAAGCCAATCAGGCAAGTCAAGCTGACCGACTCCTGCGCTGGGAAAACTTTAAGCAAAGCTATACCCGCCATCCAAATGACGTTGTCCATGCTTTCAACCAACTCAAACCTATTTTAATAGAAAATGAAGACTGGCATCAGGAACTCAGAGTGTTTCAATCAGAGCTGAAATTAAAGCTAAAAAAATCTGAATTTGATAAGCACAGCAAACACGAAATCGAAGTTCTGGAAGCAAAACAATTTATCGAGCGCATGATGGAGCGGGTCGAAGCAGAAATAGAAATGAACGTTGAATTCGAAACGCTTCTACAAACCCTTGACCCAGATGACACCTATCGTGACAAGCTCGCCATGCTAGAACGCAACTTGCTAGATTCAAATAGCAGTTCGCGGCAGCAGCACCGTCTTGATTTACTGCGTTTTAAGGCGGAGGTTATTGAATCAATTAAGCATGCCCGCAGCAACACCACCATTGTTCCCCTGTTCAACAGAAAATAACTGGTATTCACTGCCGAACTGGCAAGGTCGCAACAAAGGCAGCAATCTCGTCGGCCACCATCTGGTTACCAGCAACTGTCAGATGCCCATCGTACGGGTGGTATAGTCGCTGTGTTGAGGCACCCAGAGATCCAGTCAGATCAAGGAAGGCTAACTCGTTTTCACTCGCCAGGTTTTCTATACCTCGAGCAATAGTGGCCTGATATCTTGCCTCCAATGAATCTGGCTTCGATGCTGCAATGCCTCCTGGCAACACGACTAGCGCCATATTAGCCGCAACCTTTTCCCCCAGCATCCCAAGCAATCCATTAAAAAGCTGCAATGAGTGCTCGAGCTTCTTTTGATCTAACTCGCCCTGGGAGAAAAGCCCTGTGTGTTGCAGCACCTGAACAAGCTTCAAATTTCCAAACATTGTTCCTGGGGATGGTTTAAGCATTCGGGTGGCCAGGTTTTCAGATGCGAGATCAGTCGGTTTTGTCGCCCTGAGAACGGGAGAGTTCGTGATCTGCCACTTGCCAGACTGATCAAATTGCGCAAAGGGTTTGCCATATTCGGCCTGAATCGGAAATTCATAACCTATATCCACAAGGTCATTACCCAGGTAAACAACAAAAAGGACTAACTCAGGTGAATACCGCTGATCCAACTCAATTGCTCGCATTGCAATTTGTTCTGGCGAATAGCCTGGTACACCGGCGTTGATATAGCGGATAGCTGGATCTTCGTCCAACCTGGCTGGAAAGGTCTCAGAATTATTTACCCCGAGGCCAAAGGTAAAGCTATCGCCAACAACAACGATGCGTCTGTTGGCACGCAAGTAATCATCATCAGCACCCTGCTTTCTAAACCCAAATAGGTTAGTTTGATAGTTGACGACGTAATCAAAATGCCGATGCTGACCCTGCCAATTTGGGGTCAAGCGCCAACCCATTCTCGCATCCTGCTGAATGAGCCCATCATCCATCTTCTCAACACTGGCAACATATTGCCCGTAGACATGCAGTATGATTTCACTGAAGATCAACGCAATAAGCAGCCCCAGTGTCACTGCGGCAATTTTAATTCGTGTTTGTCTAGAGATAAGTTTCACCGCCGTTTATGACAAAAATTATTGGCATCTCAGCATACTACCATGACAGTGCTGCAGCATTGATTGTGGATGGTAACCTGGTCAAGGCAGCCCAGGAGGAACGTTTTACTCGCATCAAAAACGATGCGAGCTTCCCAGAACATGCACTCGATTTCTGCATGCAAGGTTTAACAGCGGACGATATAGACTTGATCGTCTATTATGAAAAACCGTTGCTCAAATTTGAGCGCATCATTGAAACCTATCTTGCCTTTGCGCCATTTGGATTTAGCCAATTTCGGCAATCCATGCCCGTCTGGATAAAAGAAAAGCTATTTCTCAAACCAAGGTTAAAAAAACAACTCGCCGCCCAGCTAAATACGAGTGTTGGAAGTTTGCCTACCCTGCTTTTTTCCCAGCACCATCAGTCTCACGCAGCCTCTGCATACTACTGCAGTCCCTACAATGACGCAGCGGTGCTCTGTATTGACGGTGTCGGCGAATGGGCGACGACCACGGCATGGGTCGGTGAGCAGAACCGTCTTGAACCCTTGTGGGAGATTCAGTTCCCGCACTCTCTCGGACTCCTTTATAGCGCCTTCACCTACTACTGCGGCTTCAAGGTAAATTCTGGTGAGTACAAACTAATGGGGCTAGCACCCTATGGTAACCCTGAGTATGTCGATCTTATCAAGCGTCATTTGATCGATATAAAACCGGATGGCACCTTCAGGCTCAATCTAGAATATTTTGGCTTTTGCACAGATATGAAGATGACAACAAGCAAATTCTCCAGCTTGTTTAATCGTCCGCCGAGGGAATTGGAATCAGAAATCACGCAACTGGACATGGACCTTGCGGCCTCCAT
The DNA here is from genome assembly GCA_965367925.1 of uncultured Pseudomonadales bacterium. Lineage (GTDB taxonomy): Bacteria > Pseudomonadota > Gammaproteobacteria > Pseudomonadales > Azotimanducaceae > JAHRVQ01. Next base: position 3,279 of record CBDUKY010000087.1, read on the forward strand.
TCAGGTGGTCACGGAAGAAATTGTGATAATGCTTGCCCGGACCCTCCAAAAAGAAACAGGCAAGGAGAATCTCTGCCTGGCAGGTGGTGTCGCCCTCAATTGTGTTGCCAATGGTCAACTGAGACGTCTTGGTCTATTCAAAAATATCTGGGTACAACCCGCGGCCGGTGATGCTGGCGGCGCTGTTGGGGCAGCAATGGTTGGTTGGTACTCACACCTACAGAAAAGCAGAGCAGTTAACAATCAGGACGCAATGGCCTACGGTCAACTTGGGCCTGCCTACTCGGAAACAGACATTCAAGATCTGTTAGATAAAGAGGCGCTGGATTACCAGTTACTTGACCAGGAAACCCTGCTCCAACAGGTTGCCCGCCTGATTAACGAAGGCAATGTTGTTGGCTGGTTCCAGGGCCGATCTGAGTTTGGTCCTCGTGCTCTTGGCTCACGCTCAATCCTGGGTGATGCAAGGAATAGCGGGACCCAGAAGTTTATGAACACCAGAATCAAGGCCCGTGAGTCATTTCGTCCCTTTGCGCCTATTGTTCAACTTGAGCATGTTGCGGACTATTTTGAATGTGACAGTGAAAGCGCTTACATGTCCTTTGTGGAGCCTGTTAAACATGAAATCCGGCGCGAGGTTGAAAGCAGTACCGTCACCGGCCTCGATAGGGTAAATCAGGTCAGGTCTTCCTTACCGGCTATTACGCATATCGACTATAGCGCCAGAATCCAAACGGTAAGCAAGACGAGCAATCCGAAGCTTTATGGCTTGTTATCTGCCTTTAAAGCACTAACTGGATGTGCCGTGCTTGTAAATACATCATTTAACGTGCGTGGCGAGCCTATCGTTGAAACCCCGGCGGAAGCCTTACGCTGCTTTCAAAACACACAGATTGACCTGCTGGTTTTGGAAAACTTTCTCGTAAGGCGGACAAGATGACCAATCAGATTCCTATGGGTACGCGTGAACTCAAGCTATTCGGCAGAAAACTTGCGGCAATCTGGGGCATCTTCTTTGGTCTATTGCTGCCTTTTGCATTTAACTACCCACTACCTTATTGGCCATGGCTAATCAGTGCCCTGCTATTGCTCGGTAGCGAGTTGAAACCCACAAGCCTCGCGATCGTTCACAAGGGATGGTTTCTGCTGGGGGACACACTCAACAAAATTATTTCGCCCATCCTATTAGGTGTCGTTTTCTTTGGCCTCGTATTTCCACTAGGATTGATCAAGCGATTAACGGGCAAGCAAAAGCTCATCAAACAGGCGGATGAAAGCCTGGAAACTTATCGGGTCAAGCCAATTCGCTCCCCACGACTAGAAGATCCTTTCTGATGCTTGAATTTTTAATGGACCTTTTTCGCTTTATGCGAGCACACAACAATTACTGGATCGCACCGATCGTTTTCGTGTTGCTGGTCCTTGGCGGATTAATTCTCGCAACTGAGGGCTCAGTCATAGCACCCTTTATTTACGCTTTGTTTTAATGTCGGATGAAGGGGATTTAGCGGGGATAATCGTCGAAGTTTTTTACAAAATCCTTACAAATCCCTTTACTTTAATCTCGCTAGCAACTTTCCCCACAGTTGGTGCAAAAATTTTTAGATAGCCGTTTTGTCTATTTTTACAGCATATTTCTACACAAGACCTGACCCTTTCTGGTCAGGGCAGACACAAAAATATGACATCGGCTCGAAAATTGCACAGTCATCTAGCTAACGTGCAGAAAATAAAGGGAATGTCCGGTCAGTATCAGCGGTAGCAAATAGCTCACCAGGTGCTACAAGAAGTTGTGACACACTTCACTTTTTCTGATCGATTAATTCCATACAATCAAATGACTGCGGGAGATTTTTTTTGGGGGAGGAGAACTTAATGGCTGATGCAGCCTACGGAGTCACCTTAAGTGTCACTGAAGGTGAAATAGCCGATAAAAAGCTTGAAGACTTGTTTGAGGGGAAACCTTCGACTGTGGCTGCCACCTTCGTTCATAATCTTGAGAAGTTCTCTGAACACGACTATGACGAAGAACGAGAAACCCTTCGCCTGCTTTATGAGCTGTTGACCCTCGAACTCGATAGCAGGCAACGAGCACTACTTGTTGAATTTGTTATCCAGGAAGTTAGCAGCATGCGGTTAGACAACCTTGCCCTGCTACCATTTGTCGAAAATGAGCCACTTCCTCAGGTCATCACCCCGGCCCTAAACGCTTTCATTACCCTTGGACGTCCAAACCACACCAACCCTTTTGACAATGTTAAGTTACTGCTTAACTTCTTGAAGGATCGCAGCGTGGTTAACCGGGGCGCTATTCATGCAGGCCTTGCATCCTTTGGTGATCTGCGTGTGTGTGCCGCATTGCGGCCTTATCGTCAGTTTCTTGACGCCTCAAACGCCAGGGAGTTTTCCAGCGCCATCGCGCCACCACTACACAGATCCACATTTGAGTACTGCCTCATGTGGGCGAACGAACTTGCCCAGGATCGTGACCTGAAGACCTTGATTCACGTGGCATCTGCAATTGTGTCTCTTGTTACACAAAATAATCATCAGCCAGCACATGATCGGTTGTTTGCCTTTGGCACCAACTGCTTCCCGCATTTTCATCCAGATTTCGAATTGTCCTATGAAAGCTTGCTCGCTCACTATGAACCGCTGCTCGAAACGCTGACTTCTTACGATCTTTTACCTTTGACCCAGGCTATTGAAATCGCAAGGGACCCTAATGGTAAGAGCGCAGAGGACCTTGAACGTCGCAAAGAAAGCTCAAGAAGGCAACAAGCTGACCGTCGCGCGAGTGATCGTCGAATTGTACAGATAGCCCCTCATATCGAGAGACGCGCAAGGTCTCGTAGACTCGGTCCACGACGAACCAAATCCAGACGCTAATAACCCCTGGTTACCAGTGTCACTGTCCGCCTCGATCAGCGAGTTTTCGCTATCCAGTTCCAGTTCGCTTCTTTTTAGCACCATTGCCCCACCGCAAAAAATAAGACTTAATGTAAGTATCCGTCAGACACCAGTTTGGTGCCTGACAATGTTGCATCGCCATAAATGGCGAACGTCAAATAGACTGCGAAGCGAGCAAATTGAACGCGACAGATAGGAATCAGAAACAACCCTTGTTATCAGGCTCACACTACGAGCGACTAACCCGCGTCGGTCCTGTGCCTTTCTCCACGAAGTTCTATCAGGGTATCGGTGCAATCCCGGACACAGTAAAGAATTTCACCTTCAATACGTTCATCTTGCTTTACTACAATCAGATCCTGGGTGCCGATGCCCGCCTGGTTTCAGTAGCACTTGCCATCGCCCTTGTCTTCGACGCGATAACAGACCCTCTGGTGGCTTCCATTTCGGACAACTTAACAACTCGCTGGGGTCGTAGGCATCCACTGATGCTAATTGCTTCTTTACCGCTAGGGGTTGCAATCTATTTCGTATTTTCACCACCTGACGGCTTATCAGAAGCGGCGCTATTTGGCTGGTTACTTGGTTTTGTGCTGCTAACCCGCGGTATGATGACCCTATATTTCGTCCCCTGGGCAGCCTCCGTTGCGGAACTCTCTGATGACTACCACGAACGTACAGTCATCATGTCCTACCGCTATGCGCTAGGCTGGGTCATCGGTGTAGCATTTCCCCTATTTACCTACAATTACATCTTCCCTACCACCGAGGCACATCCCGTTGGACAACTAAATCCGGACGGATACAACTTACTTGGGCTCTGTGCAGGGATTTTGCTGTCTGGTGGTGCACTGCTAACAACCTTGCTTACCTTGCGAGAAGTACCCTATTTAAGACAGCATACGACAGTGCCAGAAGGGTTTAGCTTATCAAGAGTTTTTCGCGAACTGGCTTCTGCACTTAAAAATCGACAATTCGCGCTAGTGTTCACTGTTGTTTTGATTTCAGCTGCGATTTCCGGAACCACGGCAAATCTCGGCATTTATATGACCACCTTTTTCTGGGGTTTCAATTCTGACGATCTTCGTTGGTTTGCACTCTCAGCGATCGGGGCAGTCATGGCTTTCCCTCTTATTGCAGCTATTCAACATCGTTGGGACAAACGAACGATATTGCTCTGGTGCAGCATCATCAGCCTATTTGATGGAATCATCATTATTAATCTACGGTTTTTGGATGTGCTGCCGGACAATGGCGACCCAATGCTATTAGTTATACTCGTCGCAGCTGGTGTATTCGCTTCAGGTATTGCTGTTGTTCAGGGCATTATCGGCGCATCGATTGTTGCCGATACACTTGATGATCAAGAGCTAAGGACCGGGCTACGTCAAGAAGGTATGTTCTTCGCCGGCCTGTCTTTCGCTGGCAAGGCTGTTTCCGGTCTTGGCATCATCGTCGGTGGTTTTATCATCGCTTTTATCAACTTTCCCACAAACGTGCTGCCAAGCGAGGTAGACCCGGAGACAATTTTCAACCTTGGCCTTACTGTTGGCGTGATGGTGCCACTATTACACTTGATTCCAATAGCACTGATAACACGGTACAAGATCACCAGGGCCGAACATGCACGCATCAAGCGTGAGTTGGATAAAAGAAGAATCTCATCAGACACAAAAGCAGAGCACTGACTCATCGAGCAGCTATGTAACTGGTCGATAGTCAGCGCTCGCGATCTTAACCTAGCTTTAAACCTTCCATAGATCCTTCTTCTCGCCAGGCCTTCATTCTATTGAAAAAGGCTACCGGCCCCGCACCATAAGGGCCATTTTGAACACTTTTCGGATTCGGTTTACCCTCATTGTTGTAGTAACCCGGCGTGCAGCTTTCCTGATAACTCTGACCAAGCCTCGCCAGTGAAATAATTTCCTGCACCCATGCTTCTTCTGCTTCAGGGGTCGCTTCGACCGTTCTAATATTGCCGTTCAAGCATTGATTAACAATATAACTAAGGTGCTTTGATTGCTCATCCATCGCATGAGGAAAGTTTACTGTGAAGGCTGACTGGGCATTTTGAATCACAAAAACATTTGGAAAACCTTCTGCGTGCATACCATGCAAGGTACGAATGCCGTCTTTCCATTTCTCCGACAGGGTAATACCTGACTTACCTACCAGGTCATAGCCAGCTCGCCGCGTGTATTCAGTACCAACCTCAAAACCGGTAGCAAAAATAATACAGTCCAATTCATACTCTTCACCATTTGCGACAACGCCCTTTTCTGTAATCCGATCAACACCTTTTCCATCTGTATCAACCAGGGTTACATTCGGCCGATTGAATGTAGACAAGTAGTCATCATGGAAACATGGGCGCTTACAAAATTGTCGATAATAGGGCTTGAGCGCCTCTGCAGTATTTGGGTCATCAACTAGTTCCTCTGCCCGCCTGCGTATCGATTCCATCTTCTGAAAGTCAGCTAGCTCCATTTTTTCCACTAGCTCATTCGGGTCCAGGTCTTCGTCCTTAAAATTCACCATGGTTGCTAGATTGCGGATAATTTCAGTCCAGCCATCTGCGACCATGTCCTCTTCAGCGAAACCACCCGATACGAGCGTATTAAAATTTTCCATCCGCTCTTTTTGCCAACCAGGCTTTAGCGATTTTGCCCACTCTTCATCCGTCGGACGATTATTGCGTACATCGATAGAAGAGGGTGTACGCTGAAAGACAACCAGTTGTTTAGCAGACGCACCTAAATGCGGAACACATTGGACAGCTGTTGCACCTGTGCCAATGATACCAACACGCTTATCTGCAAGACCTTCAAGGTTTCCTTCTGATGTACCGCCTGTATAGTTATAGTCCCAGCGACTCGTGTGAAAAGTATGCCCCTTAAATGAGTCAATTCCGGCAATACCCGGCAGTTTGGGTCGATTCAAGGGACCATTAGACATAACCACAAAGCGCGCCTTGATAGCATCGTCTCGATTAGTTTTAACAATCCAGCGCGCAAGTTTCTCGTCCCAGGCCATATGCGTGACCTCGGTTTGAAACAAGGCATCTCGATAGAGATCAAATTTTTCCCCAATGGCACGACTGTGAGCCAGTATCTCCGGGGCATGGGTGTACTTTTCTTTCGGCACAAAACCCAATTCCTCGCACAAGGGCAGGTATATATAAGATTCAACATCACAGGCAGCACCTGGATACCGGTTCCAATACCAGGTGCCGCCAAAGTCACCACCCTTCTCGATCATGCGTATGCTTTCAACACCAGACTCACGCAGTCTTGAGCCAGCTAGTAG